>WFQD01000001.1 GCA_015487265.1 Sulfurimonas sp.
ACCATAGCACATTTTGAGGGGTATTATGCAACAGTTATATACACTTACTTTGCATCTTTAGGCATAAAAATAATAGGTGAGGATGTCACAAACTATGGGCGGATAGATTTAACTCTATTTGTAGAAGATAGGATATATATAGTTGAGTTTAAAATGAAAGAGAATAAAACCAATGCTCTCGAACAAATCAAGTCAAAAAAATATTATGAAAAATATATGGCTACAAATAAACAGATATACTTAGTAGGGATAGAATTTGATGAAGAGGATAAAAATATATCTTGTTTTGAGTATGAGGTTTTTGAAAAGTAAATTTTGGAGTCTCTAGCATTCTATTAAACAGAATCTCAATAAATAGGGATGGCATGGACTATTTTTTATCTTTGATTTTAGGCAAGTCCCACACAAGTCCAAATGATTTGATACGATTTGATGAGAGTGATAGAACATATGTTTTCAAAAAGTTACTCTATCACTATATAGTGCAGATTCTCTTTCAAGTTCAATATCACTCAAAGGACTAGAGCGAAAAAAACTCACTATATCATCTTTTTTTTTGAGTCTGTGTATCATCTACTTTTTAGGTAAATCCGACGAAACCATTACTAAACACCAAGATAAGGAACTGATGTTACGATAAAAAGAATTTCAAACTTCCTAAAAGTGTTACAATGCTAAGCAACCTGCAATTTTTGAACTTTTTGATAAGCACTCTTAAGAGCTTCAATATATATTTTTTCCTTTATAGCGAAATGGTTCATTTTGTAATTAAGCCGAAGCTTTTCTAGTTTTATAAATCCATATACAGCTAAATTAATATGGTTCCTTTGAGATAATTCAACTTTCGTTGGAGAGTGTTCTATATGTAAATTTTGTTTGAGTGATTTGTACCCTCAAGGGGTAGCCCCTGATATTCCTCTGTTTTCCACCGTCTTTTGTAGATTTCAAGGACTTCATCGAAATGTTGATGGAACACCTACACTTTTACATATAAATGTTGTCGGAACAAATGATGTTCCTAAAGTTTCATCAGCAGTTACTTTACCTGCTTCAAGTGAAGATATAGTGCAGACAATCACTCAAGCACAGTTATTAGCAAATGCCACAGATATAGATACAACTGATGTTTTATCAGTACTAAATCTAAAAGTAGACCATGGAACAGTGGCATTTATCAAAGGTGAGATACAGTTTATACCAGAGGCTAACTACAATGGTAAAGTAACTTTTACATACGATGTTGTAGATGGAAATGGTGGTGTTGTTCATACATCGGCGACTACAGATTTAGCCGCAGTCAATGATGCTGCCACAATTACTCAAACATCAATCGATGTAAAAGAAGATACAGCACCAACCGCAACCGTACAACTTGGCATTACTGATATAGACAATAAAAATGAAGAACATTTTATAGCAGGGACACTTCAAGGTACTCACGGTTCAGCAACACTTGCACAAGATGGAACACTTGTTTATACTCTTGATAATGCAAAAGCTCAAAATTTAGCAGAGGGTGAAAAAGTAACAGATACTCTTCAAGTAACTTCAGCAGATGGAACAACTAAAGATGTACTTGTAACTATCACAGGTACAAACGATGCACCAGCATTAACAGTAAACCAAACAAACAACACAAGTGGAACACTAAAAGAAACTGATGTTGATACAACAGATACACATACATTTGATACAATAAACGCCATAGGACATTACGGAACACTAACAGTAGACCCCACAACAGGAGCATACTCTTATGCTCAAACACCATCAGTAGCAGGAATGAACTACGATAAAGCTACTGGTGTTTACTCAGGTAAAGAAGTATTTGCAGTAGAAGTAAAAGATAATCATGGTGGTGTTGATACTAAATAGTCAGTCCTGAAAAACCAAAAAATCAACCAGAACTCTAATTCTAACTTTCCAATTCTACCATAATTTCAACAGTGGCAAACAAATCTGCAAATATTTTTCTCTGTGTTGCTGCTTTTGCTGCATTAAAGCATAGACTAGCAATGCAATTCTCAGTAAAATAATGAGCTGGATGAAGTTATTCATCCATTTCTTCATATTGAAGGCACTAGCAGCCAGTAGAAGGTTCATTTGATCTCCAATAAAGCCTTTGAGATAATTGACTGCCATCCTGTGGTCAGATTTCACATGCCCTATAATGGGTTCAATCGCAGCACGCCTACGAAACTTCTCTCGTTTTACCTCTTTTTGATATTTGGTATCTCGTTTG
>WFQD01000002.1 GCA_015487265.1 Sulfurimonas sp.
GAGATATCATTACTATTGTATTAAAAAATTATGAAGATAGCAATGAAAATTCAATAACTTTTGATGAAAGAGCATTAGAAAACTATTTGGAAAATATGAAAAAAGATATTCTATCTAATGATATTTATTGAAGTTTTAATGTATTTTATTAAAAAAATATTGAAAATAAATTTGCTGGCATTATCGTTTTAATGAAAAAATTACATAGAAAATCTAAAAATAACCTTATAAAAACTGCTCAAAGATAAAAAAGGAGATGATATGAAACTAATTGCATTGTATGAAAAAGAGCTTGTTGGGAGCCAAAGACTATTCCCTAGAGATATAAGAAACTACATCGGCAGTATCAGCACAGATGCAGATAAAGAGTTTACGATGTGGCATAAGAGAGAGATACCGCATATTATTTACATGATGCCAAACAGAAAAGGTTTTGCAATTGTCTCTTACAAAGATGACAACTTCACGAAAGAACTCTTTCAAAGAATACTCTCCTCTATAAAACAAAATCCAAATATAAGTTTCAAAAACGGAAACATTACCACAAAAGTCAAAGAAGCCTACATTATTAATTATGGATACAAAGAGATGACTCCACAGTTTGAAGAGAGAAGACTCAAAACTCCAATGCTAATGAGACAATTTCAGAGAGCTAAATCCATTACAAAAGATATTGAGAATGTTGATGTCGGAGAGCTAGAAAAACTTGTGACCGATGAGATAAAAGAAAGTATTATCTATATGAACAGAGAATGGCTAGGCAAAGAACTTGAATTGGATGATTTAATGCTTATTTACAGAGACCTAAAATATACTGTTGTGAAATACAAGGACAATCAATACTTCCCTGCCGTTTATGGAACAATTATCGCAAATAAAAAACTTCCAGATTTCATAGGCTACAATGTTGGAATGGGATATGGGGAACTTGAACAAAAAAAAGTCACAGAGAGAAGAGGGAGATAACGATGCAGAATTTAAAAATTACTTTTCATATGGGGACACCTGTAACCATAGGAGATGAAACCGTTTCAACAACTTCGCCTGTAATACTTGACAGAACAACAACAATTGATGGGATTATTCTCGCCTCTTATTATGCTTACCTGAAATCAAAAGGGAAAGTTCTTCCATTTGACAAAGAACATAGCACTGTAAACTTCATTGAAAAAAAGAATGGCGTATTTAGTGGTTCAATTTGGTACTTGGATAAAGATGCTGATGTCTCATTTGATTTTGAGACCTTTATTAAAAAGCCAGAATACAGAAAAATACATGGGGCTACCAAAAAGCTAGTTAAATCAAACAAGCTGTTTAAGGCATATCTCGGAACAGATGAAACGATGATTGTTGACAAACTTCATTTTTATATCAGAGCGAAGAAAGATATAGTAGAGAATCTGCTAATAGGGAATGTTTTTGCCATAGGAAAAAAACAATCTGTTGGCTTTGGGGCTATCAAAAACATAGATGTAGAGGAGATAAAAGACGATAAAGGCTTCATGCTTGATGAGCATACTCCATCAAAACCTCTTCCTGTAAAAGATTTCGATGTAAAAACAAAAAAAATAGCCCAAATGAGAAAAATGCCACCTTATTGGCTTCAAGAGGATTTAGAACCATGCTATATGCCAACAACTGCACTATTTGAGATTAGTGACAATTCGGAAAGCAAAGATACCTTTACTTATTCGGTAGATAAATACATTCATAATTGTAATTTTCTATATGAAAATTCAAAAGACAAGGATATTCAATTTAAAGATATCCCTATGGACAAAATTAAAAAAGTGACCTCAACAAGAGGAGCAAACTCGTCTTGGACTACTAGCAATACAACAAAGAAATGTTCCATAACAAATACTATCTCAAAAGAGGGAATAGATGGCAATATTAGATTTGTGATGACTAGACTTAAATCTGCTTTTACTGATTATGACTATTTCAAAAACAATGATTTTTTGTCAAAAGAGGCTTTTTGGTGTATTGAGAACATCTCTGAAACCGCTTACTCTTATGTCGATAACAATACTTGGTTATATCTTCAGGGAAAAAATGCGAAAGATGGGACAAGATACAGAGATTTTTTGCTTAATCCAAAAATGATGAAACCGCCTTTTAGTATAAATTTGAAAGATACTCAAAATGCACAGCATGTCTCATTTAAAGGAAAAGTTTCCATCTCAAATGCGTATTTTACCATTCAATATGGGAACACTCAACTGCATATCGATAATGAACTACTACAAGAAGCAATCAGTGATATTGAGAGAATAACAGCAGATAAAAAAATAACAAAAACACATTTATGCGGAATCTTTGATAAAAACAAAAGCAATCATATTCCACTGAAAAAAGAAAATAATAGTTTGGAAAATTTGACAACCATTCTTGATTTTCAAAAAAAATACAATTCACATATCAGATTTCTTTTAAGTAGTGTAAAATTAGATTAACAAAAGGAGTTAGGAGAAACCGAAATCAGGGAAGTTTAAAGATTCCTGTTTTAGAGACTGTATGAATAAAGGGGTACTAAAACAGAGTAATGCAATTAGTTTCATATCATCTCGTTTTAGAGACTGTATGAATAAAGGGGTACTAAAACATTACTAACGCCATGCTTACCAGGTCTTGAGTTTTAGAGACTGTATGAATAAAGGGGTACTAAAACTTCAAAAGATAAGGTGAATAAAGTTATACA
>WFQD01000003.1 GCA_015487265.1 Sulfurimonas sp.
TTTATCTACAGTGCTTTTTTTTCTTTTGAAGTACCCTTATCAATTTTTACAAAACAGATACTTTCCCTATAGCAATCAAAAACGCGATATTTTTATGCTTATTAGCACGCTTTTACTGGGCTATCTTCTCTTTTTAGGAACTCCCGCATCACTTTTACGTGCCTTTGCTATGTTAGTTATGGAGTTTGTGCTTTATGATAGGGGCTTTAAAATCATCTCGATGCAGACACTTTTAGTGAGTATTTTGCTTTTACTTGCACTTTTTCCACGACTTGTGTTTAGTTTAGGTTTTGGACTGAGTGTTGCGGGAGTTGGTTATATCTTTCTTTTTCTCATTCATTTTCAAAGCTTAGAGAAAAAATGGCAATTTTTCCTTTTGCCTTTTTGGGTGTATCTGATGATGCTTCCCTTTTCACTTGCGATATTTGGAAACTTTTCGCTTTACCATCCCCTCTCCATTCTCTGGAGTACTCTTTTTACGCTCTTTTACCCACTCAGCATCTTTTTGCATCTCATCCATGAGGGTGACCTTTTGGATGCACCACTTATATATCTTCTGCATTTAGATACACATGCAAGCCACATCATTTTACATCCGTTATGGCTTGTTCCTCTGCTACTGCTCTCACTCGGAGCTATCTACAAAAAAAGTTTCCTCATTCTCACTTTTTTCTATGCAAGTGCTATTTTTCTTTATGCCCTTCTCTATTCTCTGTGATGTACTTCGCGATGGCATAACCGTGATTAAGGCCTAATGCGATACTTCCACCCGATTTTTGTGTAATGTCACCTGCAACAAACAAGCCTTTTATATTTGTCTCATAATGTTCATCAAACATCGGTTTACCTTCTACCTCTTCAATCCCTGCATTATCTAAAAAGGCACTTGGTGTCGTTCCCCCTAAAGCATAGACAATTCTATCGTAAAGCTCTGTTTCTCCATTGTTAAAAAGGACTTTAATACGACCATTTTCTTCTTCAATGCTCTCTATGTCTATGCCTAAAAGTGCAGTGACTTCTTTGTGCATAATGGCATTGCCGATGTTTGTTTGGTTCGTGGGGTTGGCACGACGAAAAGTTTCACGTCTATAACAGATAGTGACATCGTTTTTCTCGCTTAAATCTACCGCATATTCTACCGCACTATCGCCCCCACCAACAACAAGAATTTTTTCATTTTCCTTACAGGTGTCAAGAGTATAACAAACCTGTTTTCGCACACTTGGTGGAATTTTATAGCTTGGTTTATTTGGTTTCCCCATGCGCCCAATTGTCACCACAACATTTTTTGCTTTTAGTATCTCATTTGCCATTGTTACTTCAAAATAGCTCTCTTCTTGATTTTCGATTTTTGTAATGTCTGAAACCTCAACATGTGTTTTTAACTCCACACTATGCATTTTCAAAATCTCATCAAAAAAGTCTAAAGTAGATTCCTTGGTGCCATCTATAAAATAAATACGCCCATTAAGTTCTACTTTTTGCCCTTTCCAATCCACATCGACCCGCTTGTTATCTTTATAATACTTTCGAATTGTCGAGTTATGATTCGTATCTTTTTCAAGTAAAACAATATTTCTCATCCCTTGCAAATAAGACTCTACCGCAGTAGCAATCCCTGCAGGTCCCGCACCAATTATTGCTAGTTCATACATTTCACTCATGATTTTCCTTATTTTTAAGTATGCCATCCATAATATAACAAAGTTTTAAACCGTAAATAAATATCAGCCATGAAACATAAATCCATAAAAACAAAAACATTAAAATGGCAAAAGAGCCATACATTGTTGTATAGGATTTATTTAAAAAGACATAGTAAATAAAGGCATTTTTACTCATACTAAAAACAACGGAGATAATAAGCGAGCTTATTGCCGAAGCTTTTGGGTTGATTTTGACATTTGCTGCAATTTGAAATATAAGAAAAAAGAGCGCCCAAATAATGATGTAAGGAATAAGCGGCAAAATATTAAAGCCTGATGTTAAAGAGTTTGAAGCCATTAAAGTGGCAATGTACCCCGTAATGTAAAAAGATGCCCCAAGAGCGATAGGAGTAAGTGTCAGCATCGTCCAGTAAGTTGTTACCGACTCCCAAACAGTTCTTCCCTTCGCATGAAAAATACGATTGGCAATATACTCAAAGTTTTTAAAAAAGAGTAAAGAAGAGACTAAAATAGCAATAAAACCCATCATCCCCATTTTAGAAGAGTTCTTTAAAAACCCATTAATCTGATCCATAACGACTTCAGAGTTCACCGGCATAAGGTTTGAGAAGATAAAAGCTTGTATCTTCTCATAATGCTCAGAAAATGAAGGTAAGGATGTCAAAAGTGTCATCATAATCAAAAGCAGTGGAATAATCGTAAAAATGGTATAAAAACTCAAACTTGCCGCAAAAAGTGTGAGTTCTTTATCTATAAAAGATTGTAAAAAGAACTTTACATGTTTGAGGAGTTTTACTGCTTTTATTTGCATCCTTTACCTTCTAATCGAGTCCCATTTTTGCAGGGTTTAAAATGTTGTTTGGGTCAAATGCAGTCTTGATAGACTTAAATAGATTCATCTCTTCATCTGTAAATGCCATCCCCATATAAGGAGCTTTTGCCAGTCCTATTCCATGTTCACCAGAGAGTGTACCACCTAAATCAACCGTTGCTTGAAACACCTCTTCTATAGCTTTATAGGCGATTTTAACTTGTTCAGGGTCAGAGCCATCTACCATTACATTTGTGTGGACATTACCATCGCCTGTGTGCCCAAAACATGGGATATTCACTTTGTATTTGTCGGCGATTGCATAAAATCTCTCTAAAAGCTCAGGCAGTGCTGAACGTGGTACTGTGACATCTTCATTGAGTTTTTTACTGCCATACACACTCAAAGAAGGACTTGCGTTTCGTCTTGCAAACCAAAGGTCAGCGGCTTCTTTGGCATCTTTTGCGATGCGAAATTCTGAGCAGCCATTTTCTTTAAAAACCTCTTCTATCTTCGCAAGTTGAAAGTTTAAATCATCTTCTAAGTTCCCATCTACATCGGTGACAAGCAAAGCGCCTGCATCTACAGGTAAGCCTTTTGAAAAAGTTTGCTCTACTGCACGAATGGTAAGATTGTCTAAAAACTCCATAGCTACTGGGGTTATCCCACTTGCCATTGTTTTATAAACCGCTTCCATGGCTTGATTGACACTACTAAAAATCCCCATCGCTGTTTTGGTCATTTTGGGTTTTGGGATGAGTTTTAAAGTAATCTCACTTAAAACCGCTAATGTTCCCTCAGAAGCGATTAAAATACCACTAATATTATAGCCTGCCACATCTTTTATGGTGCGTTTTCCCGCTTTGATGATGTCCCCATTTGGTAAAACTGCACGCGTTGCCATGACATAATCTTTGGTTATGCCATACTTCGCCGCTCGCATTCCCCCTGCGTTTTCACTCACATTACCACCGATGGTAGAGTAGTCTTGACTCGCTGGGTCTGGCGGATAAAAAAGCCCTACTTCTTCTACGGCTCTTTGTAAGTCCATATTAACAACACCAGGTTGAACGATGGCTACCATATTTTTCATATCTATCTCTAAGATTTTGTTCATATGTTTTTCAAAACCGAGAACAATCCCCCCTGAACTTGGCAGAGCACCTCCTGTAAAGCCACTGCCTGCACCACGAGGTACAATCACAATCTTATGTTCATTACAGTACTTTAAAATGGCACTAATATCTGCTTCATCACGAGGAAAAACAACAGCATCAGGTTCAAACTTTGAACGGGTTGCATCATACGAGTAAGCAATAAGATGTGCTTTGTCGCTGTAAATGTTCTCTTGCCCTACAATAGAGCTAAAATGGGCTAAATGCTTGGCATCTATCATAATTATTGTCCTATCTTAAATTGTTTGAGTAAATAATGCAATTTTGCATCACCATGTTGAATAATTTCATATAAACGGGTATCATATGGGTTATTTTGCACTAAAAGTTCATAATAATGTGGGGCATATGCTTCAAGTTCATCATTTGCTTCCCCCCAAAACTGCCACCAATGCGAAGGAATAGACTCAATACGAGAGTAAAAAGGGAGTTTCACACTATCTTCAACTAGTGGTGCTTCATTAATCCCTAAAATATGAAAACTTTTACTATCAACCATATACACTTTTTGGTCTAAATAAATAAATACAAGTCCAACACTACTCAGTGTACTCATCGCTAAAAAATCTGCTTTCATGGGTGTCGGGTGTCCACGAAATGACAAAACAGTGGCAAAGAGATCAGGGTGTACCCACTGAATATCTACATTTTTTGTGATTTGATGGTAAATCTCTTCACTCGGAGCGATCAAAAGCCCACGATTGTAGCCAAAGGCAAACATCGCAACATCGCCAACACTTGCCACCCATTTTCCTGTAGGCAGAGAGTTATTTTGCAGACCTGTATAAGGGGTAAGCTGAATTGTTGCGATTTTTTTCTTGTCATCATAAGCCACAACGAGAGCATTATTTAAAATAGTGGAATGATTTTTTGTAATCTGATGATATACAAAACCACTCATGCCAACATCAATATGTTCAACCTGTATGCTTGCTAACATACTTTTATGATCAACAGAGATAAGGGGTGATTTTAAAATCCCTGCACTCAACTCCAGTAAAACGACAAACATTACTATAATAAACTTCATTGTTACTCTTTTTTTTAGTCTATTGAGATTATAGCAAATAAACCTCATACTAAGCCAAAACTTGCTAAAATTCCATCCACATTTATTTTAGGTGAATACATTGATACGAATTTTCTTCCCATTATTACTCCTTGTGAGCACAATTTTTGCTAATACCATTGAAAGAAACCGCTGGAAAAGTGGTGACACTTATCTCATTTTTTTACAAAACCACAATCTTCCCACAAAAGAGTTATACTACAATCTTGACAAAGATGATCAAAGACTCACAGAAGAGATGCGAGCAGGTATTCACTACCAAATC
The DNA here is from genome assembly GCA_015487265.1 of Sulfurimonas sp. Lineage (GTDB taxonomy): Bacteria > Campylobacterota > Campylobacteria > Campylobacterales > Sulfurimonadaceae > Sulfurimonas. Next base: position 4,988 of record WFQD01000003.1, read on the forward strand.
GCGAGAAATGAAGACAACTCCATAGACCAAGTTTTGCTTCCTCTCAATGATGAACTCCAAATTCATATTTATAAACAAAAAAACAGTTATAAATTTGAAGCAATTCCTATC
>WFQD01000004.1 GCA_015487265.1 Sulfurimonas sp.
AAAGCAATGACACTTAGTAGTTGGTGGGAATATTTCAGACAAAAAGAAATTGTGAAAAGAATTAATGATAAAAGATATTTTGGAGAATATTTTAAGAATCAAAAAGTAATAATGTATGGAGGTGGAAACCATATGAAATCAAAGCATTATTACGGAGTTGGAGACAATTTTATATCTGAAGGCAGTTACTTAAATTTTGATAATGAATCAACCAAAGGAAAAGTTTACTCAATAATGCTTAACGGAATGTCTTTTTCATTGGGAAAAATGAAAGATGTCAATTTAGATAATTGTATTAGTCAAGGGACTCAATATAGAAAAATTATAAGTAGAATGCAAAAGGCTTACAAAGAAGGACTTCTGAACTCAAACGAAAATTATTTCTTATTTGGTTTTAGAAATGGATTTGAGAAGTTTATTTTTTCAAAATCATATCAATACAAAAATTCAGGAATAGTTATATCCGATAAAGTTTGGAATGAAATTGCCAATATATCAACTCAATTGACTGACGATATTCAAATGATTATAGAATTGGAAAACGAAACCAGAAACGATTATGATAAGTATATTTATATTCCTTACTCACCATTAACAGTAGCAAGGAAAAACGTGTGGTAACAACGTGTATAAATCATTGGGCAATAAGTGATTAAACCAAAATTAGTGCATACAAATAAAGTAAGTAATAAACCGAAAATGAAGTGCTTAAAAATGCCCAACGCTTCATACACAAACCGTTGACCATAATTAGAATGAACGAGAAAAGCATTCAAATAAAAAAAATTTTTGATCCATATTATTCTGCACCTATTGAAGTGTGGGACACATTTGCTAAAAGATTAAAAACTGTAACCTTTAAGAAAAACGAAGAGGTAAAATTTTCCAATACCACAGAGAAAAAACTATACATTATTAATAAAGGTTCAGCTGGTATTTTTTTATGGAAAGAAAATCATCCAGTATGTATTGATTTGTGCTTTGAGAATGATTTTTTTGGAGACTATTTGTCATTGCTTACACAAAAACCAACACCACTTTATACTATTTGCTTTGAAGAAACTGAAATGTTTTATATTACTTTTTCAGATTTAATTGATTTATATGAAAATTCAAAATTTGGTGCAAAAATCGGTAGAATTGCGGCAGAAAGTCTTTTTATTCATAAGCAATCACAGCAAATTGAATTACTGACTCAAACAGCAGAACAAAGATACAAACAATTACTAACTAAACAACCACACATTATCCAAAGAGTTCCTTTAAAACATATTGCTTCCTTTCTTGGAATTAATGCCGAAAGTCTGAGCCGAATTAGAAAAAAAATTGTAAAATAATTCATTACTTACCATAGGTCAATTTTTTTACAGATTCCCTGTCTTACCTTTGCTTGAAAATAAAAAGGTAAAACTATGAAGGCAATTAAATTTTTACTAATTCTACTAACATTTATTTCGTGTTCAACACCAAAAGAAATTGTTAAAAAGAATAATTTATCCCCTCGCATAAGTTGTTTAGGTAACGGAAAATATACAGTTGTAATGGATGCCGGTTTGGGTAACTGGTCATTATTCTATAAACCTCTTGCAGAAAAGTTAACAAAAGAATATAAGATTTGTCTTATTGACAGAGCAGGATATGCTATGGAAGAAGTATCTACCCAACCGAGAGATGCCAATACAATAGCCAAAGAAATAGACAAGGCATTAACGGAAAAAGGCATTTCAAATAATATTATCCTTGTTGGACATTCCTTAGGTGGTTTGCACGTAAGAATGTATCAATCTCTTTACCCTGAAAAAGTAAAAGCAATAATTTTACTTGATGCCGCAAGTCCAAATCAATTTGAAAGTTTACCCAAAGAATTTGAAGAATTGAAAAATAATCAAGTAAAATCTCTTGACAAAGTAATAAAATTGGCTCAAAAGGGTTACTTAAAATACAGTAAAGGAAAAATTCCAACTTTTGGTTTACCTGAAAAGTTATTAGATGAATATTATAATGTCACTACTCAACCTGAATACTATTATACTATGCAAAAAGAAACCGAATGGTTTGAAGAAAGTCTAAAACAAGTGGGTAAATTAAAACCTTTGGGAAGTTTACCCTTACTTGTTATTGCATCAAAGCATAGTATGAATAATAATTTATTGCCAGGGAAGATGGAGAATTATCCATTTGAGCGACACAACAAAACTTGGCTAAAACTTCAAAGAGATTTAAGCAAATTATCTGATAATTCAACTTTTGTAACAAGTGAAAAAGGTCATTATTTCATTGTTACAGACGTTGAATTAGTATACCAATCTATTATTCAATTTTTACATAAAAACAATATGTAATGGAGAACAAAAGGAATTCAATTTGGGGATTATTGATTTTTCCTCCGTTTTTATTTTTAATTAATATTGTAGCATTTTCTCTTTACTTTGGTTCAAGTGGTTCTCTCACTAATGACGAAATATCGAACAGAATAAATGAGAGCATTCCTATACTCCTACTGATTTCTGAGACACAAATGTTTTTATTGGCTTTGATTTATGCAAAACGATTTAAAGTAAATATCTTTAAAGCTACTTTTAAGTCCGACAAGTATAAAAGAGATATAATCTTAGGTATATTTTTAGGAATAACCATAGCATTACTTTATAAATTTGTTGTAGCGGATTTGCTGATACTTTTACAAAATTCAATTGGAGATTATGTTCCTACAAACTCACTTAACAATCTTAAACAAAATTTGTTAATTTTTGGAATTGCAAATGTAATCTTAGCACCTTTTGTAGAAGAAAATATTTATCGAAATATTGCCCTTGGAAAGTTACAATTAAAATATGGTGATTATTGGGCAATACTAATCTCATCCGTTTTTTTCGGTCTTTTGCATTGGCTAGGTGGTTTTTGGTATATGCTAGCAACATTTCTTTTTGTTGGAATTCCTTTTGCTATAATATCTGTAAAAAGGAAAAGTATCTTTTTAGTTTATATCGCTCATCTAACTTTAAATTTCCTTGAATTTTTAATGTAAAGAATAATAACTATGGTCAACAAAATGTATAAGTAATGGCTAAGAAAGTGCAAATATGAACGTTTGTGTATTTTTTGTATCTTTGTACTAAACTGAATGTAAGTGTATTTTTAGTCGCCACTACTCATACATAAACCGTTGGCAAGCATAACATGATGAAGAAAACAATAATTTTTTTCTTACCAATTATCTTTCTAACATGTTGTAAACGAACTTACGACACTGAATCTGTTGCTGGCAATTGGAAAGTAGTGTCTGTTGATTATCCTAATTTTTTATCAAATCG
>WFQD01000005.1 GCA_015487265.1 Sulfurimonas sp.
ACCTGAAAAGAAATTTGATTTAAAAAGAAATATTTTGGAAAATTCAAAAAAACATCATTTTATTAAAGATAATTCCGTATATCTTTTTACAAAAGTGTATGCAAGTTTCAATCCCAATAAGCTTCTTGGGTATCTTGTGATTAGATACAACCTTGATAATCTAAAAAAACTTACTATCTCTTTAAAAGAAAACTATAGCTATTTTATAGATATAAAAACAAAACATATAATAGGAAAAAAATACGACTTTATATATATACCAAAAGACGATGCAGGATATCTTGAAAATGACAAATATCTCATTATTTACAAAAGAATGGAAAACAAATTTTTAAATAGAATCTATTTTGTAAATATTATCAATAAAAACAAAGCATATATATTTTTAAATGATTTTATCCATATTATGTGGATGATATTTTTCGGAGGTTTGATTCTGATAATATTTATAGCATATTTCAGTGCGGACAAAATAGTAAAACCGATAAAATCTCTTACAAATAAGGTTATAGAGATAACAAATACAAAAAATTACAACAAAAAACTGCATATAGAGGGAAAAGACGAGATATCATCACTTGCAAAAGCATTTAACGAATTACTAAATGTTACCGACAAAGCTTTGGTCGAACTCGAAGAAGAAAGCAGACTCAGACTACAAAGATTTGTAAAACTTATAGAAATCTTCAATAAAATCATACAAGCAACTACAAAAGAGGAATGTATAAACATTGCCATAGAAGAGATCAAACAACTAACAGGTGAAAATCTTTTACATTTTGAGAAAAACACAGATGAAGGGATACCTGTTTATATAACCAACTTTGATACAAATGAAAAAGAGCTTTTTGGTGCCATAGTGACAGACAAAGAGAAACTAAGCATTAACGAATACAGATTTTACAACTCCATAGCCACAATGGTATCTCTTCAAATAGATAGGATAAACCTCATAGACAAAACAATGCAGGCTTCAAAAGCCAAATCTGCATTTATATCAAATATGTCTCATGAATTAAGAACCCCTTTAAATGCTATTATAGGCTTTACCCAGTATCTTATATCATATGAGAAACTTACCCATGAACAAGCAGATATTATAGCAAACATCCAAAATTCCGCCTCATATCTTCTTGAAATGATAAACGGCATACTTGATATAGCAAAGATTGAAGCCGGAAAAATGGAAGTGAATTTATCTGTTTTTGATGTAAAAACTGCAGTTGATGAAGTAGTTTCTATGCTAAAACCTTTGGTAGATGAAAAAGAGTTGTATCTAAATGTTGATTTTGAAAAACTAGATAAAGATAAAATAGAATCGGATGCAAAATTTTTCAAACAGATTTTGGTAAACCTTGTATCAAACAGTATCAAATTTACACAAGAAGGCGGTATAGATATAAAAATACACACCAAAGAAAACAAACTAATAATAAAGGTTAAAGATACAGGCATTGGGATATCCAAAGAAAATCTAAAAAAACTTTTCAGTGACTTTACGCAGCTTGATAACTCTATACAAAATAAATACAAAGGAACAGGCCTTGGCCTTTCACTCAGCAAAAAACTGGCAAATCTTGTTGGAGGAGATGTAACTATAGATAGCAAAGGAGAACAAAGAGGAAGCACGGCTACTTTTTGGCTTCCTCTTTCTTTGATATGAGATTAACTTTAGAGTATTTAGTTGTTTTGAGCACCCTGTTGTATCCAGCTAAGAACAGTATTGTAGCTTGTTCCCAAAGCATTTCCACCTCTATGAGGAACTGCATTGCTACCTTTTTGTAAAAGTATAGAAGAAGCTGCAGATGTAGTGTTTACAAGTGAATTTGTTATAATGTTATTATATGTAGCACTTGCAGTTGACAACACCTGAAACGGAAACCCTGCTGCAACACCACCTGATGTATGACATATTTGGCATTTGTTTTTAAAAACAGGATAAACGGTATTGGCAAAAGAAACTGCTGTAGTTGTATTGCCACCTGTAGTATTTCCGCCGGTATTTCCTCCGGTGCCTGTTGTATTTTTTATGAGATTTTTTACATGATTTAGTTCATTTTCTATCTCTTTTTTTGTAACATTATCCAAACCGTTTTCCATCTCTCTTTTCACTTTTTTAACTTCATTTTCAGCAGTTGTCAAATCTATATCAACTCCAACTTTTTTTATATCATCACCTTTTCTTTTTAGATTATCCATAAGAATTTTTTCTTCATCTTTAGGATTGTGTGACGAGTTGTTTTTATATCTTCTTATTTCACTATCCACATTTCCTTTAAGACTTGACAAAGTTTGAAGCTTTGTTTCGTTTTCGTTCAATAGATTTTTTACTTTGTTGTCTTTTATATATTTATATATAACATTCGACAATGCTTCAACTTCTCTTGAATCATCAGGAACTTTATTACAGATATCATCGACACTCAAACCATATTGTTTTGCGAGATTTTCAATCTCCGACTTTGATTTAGGATTTACTTCAAGAGTTGTGAGTAATGTTACGGCACTTCCTTTTGGTGTAGTTAGATTAAGATCGTTTTTAACATCACCGACACTTATTTTTCCGTCCCTGTCAACATCTATATATCCTCCGCTTACCAATACAGGATATACAGGTTTGCTAGCAAATTTATACTTTCCGCTACCGATTTGTTTTGCAATCTGTCCACTGCTATCTATAACTTTTGCACCTATTATAGGTCCTCTTTGAACATTCATTATATATCCGCTTGAAGCATTTGAAGCTGTAGTTTCACTGTTGTTTCCACCACATCCTATAAGTAACATTGAAGCTATGACTCCAATCCCCGCTTTGTATATTGTTTTCATGATACAC
>WFQD01000006.1 GCA_015487265.1 Sulfurimonas sp.
TATTTTAAAAGAAAAAAATAAGCTTATTGGTGAACTTGAAGAGCGATTGCGTGAATATGAAAAAGATATATTACAAATTGAAAAAGAACTAAAAGACTACCATGCAAAAAATCATAAAATTGATACCGAAGAGAAACGTCTTATTTTAGCAGAGAAAGTTTTAAAATTAATAGCGTCTGAATACCAAGAATTGACTGATAATGTGCGCAAAAAGCTAACGACAAAAGTTAGTGAAATTTTTGATAGCATCATTCACGGTAACTATAAGATACGCATTAATGATAAATTTGAATTAGAGCTAACAAAAGTGATTAATGATTCAGAAGGTGAAACAGAGTTGTCGAGTGGGCAAGAGCAAGTAGCAAGTCTCTCTTTTATTAGTTCTCTTGTGTACATTGCAAAAAAATGGGATGAAGAGCATAAACATCAAATATGGGGTGGTGCAGGAATTTATCCTATTGTTATGGATGCACCTTTTGGTAAACTTGGTAAGCTTTATCAGGCATCACTAACAAAAAAGATGAAAGAGTTTGCTCCACAGATAATAGTTATGGTTTCTTCAAGTCATTGGACACCGGAGGTAGCGGCTAATTTTGGACCTTATTGTCAACATGAATATGTTTTTGTGCATCATAGTCCTAAAAACATAAAAGTAGAAAATTATGGTGATATCATCATTAATAGTAATGCTTATCCATTAGAAAAAGATGATGATTTTGAATATACAGAAATAGTAAAGGTTGATTGATGAGAGATAGAGTATATGCACCTGAAGATAAGAGATGGATTTTCAATAAACTTCGTAAAAGTAATGATAATCCAGAAGGTTTTTTTGAGACAAATAAAGATATTTTTGTATTTGCAGCAACGATAGGGTTCAATCAGAACAAAGCTTTTGAAGTATCAAAACGAGGTGTAGAGATTCCCTTCCATATTTTTGATAAAGATAATAAAGATTTTATAGATACTATTGCATTAGCAAATACATTGGATGATAGTTTAACGGTTGGTGATGTAAATATGTTAAGTTGGCAAGATGATGATATTGTTGAAAAGAAATTAACCATAATTGAAGAATTTGCTAATGGTGGTCTTGAGATCTTAAATCAAGAATTATTCCAAAACAATACTACAATACATGATAATTTGCTACAACTGATTAATAATGAGTTAAAAGATGAACATGATAACAAGGATATCGGAAATCTTGAGGATTTAGTAGATTTAATATAAGGAGACTGTAAATGGTATATACAAAAAAAGAAGTAAAAACATATGATAAAGAGATAATAGGTTCTTTTGGTGATTTTGAAACCTCTCTTAGTTATGAACTTAATTATCTAATGACAACATTAGATATTAAAAATATCAATGACTTAAGTTCAGCATCAAGTGTTCTGAGATTAGAAGATACAAATTTTGAAGAATTAATACAACGTGATATCGATTATAAAAGAATTGATGAGCAAATTGTTAAGCATTATTTAGAAAAAGGAAAAGATAAAGTAATATTTTTTCCACCTTTACTTGTATCCCCAATGGTTGTAAAAGATGGAAGACCTTTAGATAAATTTCAAAACAAAATAATCAAAACAAAGAATGGAGAACTATCTATTACATGGGATGATATCTTGCAAGTATCTTTCCCTCTTAATGAAGATGCAAGTAATGTTTATCCATATAAAATAAAAGATGAAAATAGGCAAGAGAAAGCGATATATAACTATGCGACAACCTTAAAATATAATTCTGACAATGTTAAATTAGTTGTTATAGATGGGCAACATAGATTTATGGCATTAAAAAGAATATGGGACGATGAAGAAAAACGAAATATTTTGAGTAATATTAAAATACCTATATGTATATTTTTTACTCCAAATGCAGTAGAAGGCAATAATACAGAGTCACTTACTCGAAGTATGAGGCAGCTATTTGTCGTTATAAATTCAACAGCCAAACAGGTTAGTGGACATTTCATTACTTTACTAAATGATGATTCCTTAACGTCATATGCAATTAGAGATTTTGCAGATTATTGGAAGAGCAAAAATAATCTATTTTTTTTAGAGTGGAATGAACGAGAAGATAAAAGAGCTTCTCAGGTCAATAAGAGTTATTCAATTACTACAGTGAAAATTTTAGAGGCTCCGTTAAAAGAATATGCACTAAAAGCAACAATAGCAAAGAGGGTTCTTAGACTCGAAGAAGTGGAACAAGAGTTGAAACATCAATGTGAAGACAATGGTGATTTTGTAGAAATTTTAGATATTTCAGATGATAACTTTCTACTGTGTCAAACAAATATATTAAAAACACAAATACGGAAATCTATCACGGTGGCTCTGGATATTCTTTTTACACAACCAGATCCGTACAGATTAAAACAAGAGCAATTTGAAGCTGCATTGAAAGATTTGAATAAAAAAATAGAGAAGAGGATAAGTGGTGCTAAATATTTTAGAGACGAAGTCCTATTTCAGTTCAGAGAAACATATGCCTATGATACAGAAGCATCGAAAGATATTGAAAAAGAGTTTTTAAGTATATTTTCCATCCAGCCTGAGTTAGAATTTTATTTCAAAAATGTTTTCCAACAAGCTTATATTCGAGCATTAATTAAAATTCATAGTGAACTTTTAAAAATAGATAAAATCGAGATTGAAAAACTTGCCGAAGTTTATGTAGAAAGTATTCAAAAGCTATGTTTTGGTATGGGAAAACAAGTATTTAGT
>WFQD01000007.1 GCA_015487265.1 Sulfurimonas sp.
ATAAAATGCAATACTCTGATGTTAAATTTATTAATAAAGGGGAATGAAACTATGAAAAAGAAAATTTTAGTTTCTGTTGCTGCATCTGTTGCTTTTATGGCAATGAGTGCTACTACGGCGTTTGCTTACGATAAGAATCCGCCGTTTAAACTTGACAAACTCAAAAAGTTTGTTAAAGTTGGTGATGACGGTAAGAAAGTTACTGGTTATGAGCCGAAAAACGATTACAACATCTTTGTAAACTATGAACTTGGTATGCACTGTGTTGGTTTTGATATGGATTACTGTTGTGTAATCCCACCTTACAACTCTATTCAAGCGCAAGCTATGAAAAGTGGAAAAGAGGGTGCTTTACCAAAACTACTCTCTCCAGATGATGGTGTAAAACTTTATTACTACACAAGAGACAACTCTTATAGTGAAGGTAATAAAATGAGATACTTCGCTGTGCCTAAAGATGCTGATGGTGATGGTCACTTAGATTCTTCTAATGATACTGTTGCTAACTATGTTTGGACACACCTTTTCATCTATGCTGACCTTGAAGGTACAAAACCTAAAGGTGCTACTGAAAAAGATCGTTTAAGAATTGGTAGACAAATTCCAGCGAAAATTGACTGTGGACCTTCTGGTATGCCAATTTCTGGTGGTTACTTAGCATATGCTGGTAAAAATGGTGGTAATGTTGTATTTGCTGATACACTTGTTCCTCCAGTTAAAGATGTAAAACTTGTACTTACTGCTTCTCACCTTTGGGATGCACTTGGTCTTCCACTTACTGCATTTAACGATAGTAGAAGAAAAGGAACAATCCGTTCAGTTTCTGAAACAGATTTCCAACCTTTCCAATACTCAACTGTAGAGCTTCACACTCGTGCTGGTTCAGCAATGCATACAAAAACAGGTCAAACAATTTCTTACTTCGGTACAAACCCAGTAGATATTCCAAACTGTTATGCTTGTCACTCTAGAAATGGTAAAGCTGCTCAAATGGCAAGAGATGAAGGTCTTAAAAACAGTGATAAAGAGTACAACTACTGGAAAACTTACCCAGATGAAAGTGAATACATGGCGAGACTTGCAGAAGCTTCAATCAATATTCTTTCATTACACGATGCACACCATGGAACAAACTTCATGAGAGATTACAAACCTACTGCTATTGGTAATAGACTTGGTGTTGTTGGTCTTGTAAACTGTTCTGACTGTCACGGTGATAATGTTTCTGGCAACCTTGTAACTCCTCGTGTAACTACTTCTGGATACAAAGGTGTTCATGCAAAACCACTTTCTGAAGCAATTCATGGTTTCCACCTTGCAATGGTTCCAATGCCTGATGGTGCTGGTCGTTCACAAGCTTGTCAATCATGTCACCCTACGCACTTCCAAAATCCTAACATGAATGATGATTCAAATCCATTCCGTGTAACAGATAGATATGGTGAAGGTCGTTTCTCTAAAGGTGATATTCGTAAATCTGGTGGTGGTTGTTATGTAAGACGTGATGCTCACTCTAACCCAAATGCAAAACCTCCGTTCTTCTTAAATAACTACGGTAAATGGCAATATAAAAATGTTTCATTAAAAGATGAAAACGGTAAAGATACTGCTATGAGAGGATTATACTGTACAAACTGTCATACAAAAGTTGCACAAGCATTCCAAAACTATGATAACCTTACACATGATTCTAAGCAAGAAGGGAAAACTTTAAGAAACAAATCTCTTAAAGAGATGATTAAAGTAATTGCTGGTGGTGATGCTAAGAAATTTGCTGCTATCGCTGACCCTAAAACAACTGGTAACAACGAAGTAATGTCTTACTACACTGATCACAAATCTGCAACAATCTTAAAAGCTGTTGGTAAAAACTTACCTGCTGACTTGAGAATGTGGAATCACCCTAAAGGTGGAGAAGTTCCTTATGCTGCTGCATCTGGTGGTAATGACTGGTGGTTAGCTGCTGCTGAGCCTCACTGTGCTGACTGTCACGTAGCTCCATTTGTTGAACAAGATACTGGTGGTAAATACTTCCCAATTGATTTACCAAACAAATATTCTCTTTACAGATACTCAAAAGCACATGGAAACATTGCTTGTCAATCTTGTCACGAGTCTATGCACGGTCTTTATAGTTCAAGATTTGATGGTGCTGAAAGAAGTGTTGATGTAACTACACACGAACAAGCTCTTCAGTACTCTCCAGATGGCGAATATGCTGGTCCTGTAACTTGTGCTGCTTGTCACACTGTAAACGAAAAAGGTGTTCCTTTACAACTTAAAGACACTGAATATGCAAATGACTACTGGGCTTCTGTAACTTTAGCTCACTTTATGAGAAATGGTGATCAAAAACTATCAATCAAAGAGTTAGTTGCTAAATTCCCATACAAAAAATCTGCGGATATTGTAAAAACTAGCTGGAAATAATCTTTCCACATTTTATCCCTCTCTTTGAGGGATAAACCCTCTTCTAAACTTTCACAAATCTTTTTTACTGTTTACCTAACTTGTACTATATTGTGGTATATTTTTACACAAATATTTCAAGGATACCACTATAATGAAAAGATATATCACACCGCTCTTAGCACTCTCTCTTGTAAGTACTGCAGCAAATGCAGAACTCGTCAAATCCTACTTTAAAACGGGAGAACTCAAAGCCGCTACAAATTATGTAGATGGAACAAATACCAAAATTAAAGTTGGTATCAAAAATGGTATTGAAAAAGTTTACTATCAAATAGGTAAAATTGCGAATGAAGTAAACTATGTAAATGACAAACGCGATGGAAAAATGACTTGGTACCATAAAGAAGGCTGGGTGATTAAAACACTCAACTATAAAATGGGAAAACTAGAAGGTGATGAAATTACTTACTACAAAAATGGTCAAATAAAAGAGATTGCTCATTATAAAAATGATAGACGCGAAGGAGAGAAAAAAACCTTCTTTAAAAATGGGCAGTTAGCTTCTGTCGTGAATTATATTCATGGAAAAAAAGAGGGACTACAAAAAGAGTATTACCCAGATGGAAAACTCTACACACAAGTCCTTTACAAAAACAACTACAAAGAGGGAATACAAAAGTGGTATGATGAAAATGGGAAGGTAAAAAATAAAATCTTTTACAAAATGGATAGACCATTAAAAATAATGAAAAAAGTTCAAGAGACAGACCTTTCTCAAATTACTATCAAAAGTATTGATTTCTCTCCACAAAAAATGAGAGATTAATGCAGTTCACTCTCGATGCAACTAGCAAAAATGCCCGTGCAGGAACGATAGTTACTGCGCACTCCACCATTAAAACGCCTGTCTTTATGCCAGTAGGTACTGTAGGGAGTGTAAAATCACTTGATGCTGAAGACTTACTCAATCTATTAGGTGCAGAAATTATTTTAGCAAATACCTACCATATGTACCTGCGTCCCGGTGATGCTACAGTTGCTAAAATGGGGAAACTCCATAATTTTACAAAGTATCCAAAAAGTTTTTTAACAGACAGCGGTGGCTTTCAGGCATTTTCACTCTCAGATATTTCAAAACCAAAAGAAAATGGCATAGAGTTTCGCTCGCACATCGATGGATCTAAACACTTTTTTACACCCAAAAAAGTCATTGATATTCAAACAAATCTTGGTTCAGATATTATGATGATATTAGATGATTTAGTCGCCCTGCCTGCCACTCAAGAGCGAATTAAACTCAGTATAGAACGCACAACTGCTTGGGCACAAGAGAGTATTGATTATTTTCGTTCACAACAAGCCAAGGGAATTTGTACAGAGCAAAATATCTTTGCCATCATTCAAGGTGGAACAGATAAAGCATTTCGTACCAAAAGTGCAACCGAACTTTGTGCTATGGATTATGATGGTTTTGCCATTGGGGGTTTAAGTGTTGGAGAACTCAACAATGAAATGTATGAAACGGTTGCACACACCACACAATATATGCCAAAAGACAAACCCCGTTACCTTATGGGAGTAGGAACTCCTGAAGACCTCATCGAAAACATTGAGCGAGGCATAGATATGTTTGACTGTGTTATGCCGACAAGAAACGCAAGAAATGGCACGCTTTTTACCTCTTTTGGACGCATGAACATCAAAGGAGCCAAGTTTAAAGAAGACACTACACCAATAGATCCAGAGTGCCAATGCCTCACTTGTAAAACCTATTCACGGGCATACATCAATCATCTTTTTCGTTCACGAGAAATTACGTATTTTCGTTTAGCGACTATTCATAACTTACACTATTACCTCAACCTTATGAAAGAGGTACGCGAAGCAATTTTAGAAGATAGATTTGCAGCCTATAAAAAAGAGTTTTATAAAAAACGCAGCTAAATTAGAACTCCATCACTTGACCATATATTTTTTCATCATGGTAGAGTGATTGTTGATTATCAATAATACTCATCTCATTTGGATTAAAAAGCACAATATCTGCTTTTGATCCAACATCAATAACACCTGCATCAAAACCTAAAATTTCTGCTGGATTTTTCACACTTAATCTCACGAGTTCACTCATACTCATAAGCCCTGATTGTACAAGTTTTGTGTAGTACAGTGCTAAAGCATCCCCTAAGCCTTCACACCCATAGGCAGCATCATAAAATGCCACTTCTTTGTTTACAGGTAAGCTTGGCTGATGGAGTGTTGTTAAGACATCAATTTCACCTTTTTTAAGAGCCTCTTGTAAAAGCAATATGTCGTTTTGTGTTGCCAAAGGAGGATTGAGTTTTGCTGTTGTATTGAAATTTTCGCAAGCTTCATCGGAATGGATAAGATGGTGAATGGAGACTTCACATTTCACATTAACCCCCTCTTTTTTTGCCTTAGATATAAGCTCAATTGAACGCGGTGAGGCTACGGAAGTAAAAAGAATTGCAATATTAAAATATCTTGCTATCTCTATCATACGGGAGACATGCAGCACTTCACTTAATTCAGGGATGCCCGCTAAACCAAGCTTGGAACTTACATCACCATCGAGCATAACCCCTGCGTTTATGAGTGAATTATCTTCGGCCTTACAAAAGAGTGTTGTTTGATACATCTGTACATATTGGGCTATTTTAATCGCAATATCATTTTTCGCAATAGTACTCATGTACGGAGCAACTGCTCCTTTTTTCAAAAGAATAGCTATATCACTCAGACTCATATCTTCTTTAAGAGTATTGAGCATCACATCTATCTTTAAGCCATGAATATGTGCTATACCATTTTGAGCAAACTCTAAAACAACTTCATTATCAATAGCGGGTCTACTCTCAGGGTTTAATACAATATGCCCTACCCCACCTCTTTTAGCTTCTTTGGCAATAGCATCTATGTTTTTTGCATTCAAATTACTATCTTGAAGTCGTACATTCATATCAATAAGTGCTGGAAGAAGGTATGCTCCCTTAGCATCTATCTTCTCCTTACCCTCAAGATTTTGTCCGATTTGTGTTATCACTCCATCTTCTATACGAACATCCGCTTCTCTTTGACCATTAACATCACATACTACTGCGTTTACTATAAGCATTTTAAGACCACCTTCGATATAATTATGCAATTATAGCATAGGAAAGAGGATGACAATTTTAGTATCTGCACTTGAACACTCAGCAAATGTACATCTGCAATCTTTACAAGAGCATTTAGGTGAAGATGTAAAGTTTGTTGGAATTTTCAACAAAGAGTTGGGTGAGCCTATTGTTGATTTAAGAAACCTTGCAATCATGGGTATAGTTGATGCCCTCAAAAAACTGCGTTTCTTTTTGAAACTAAGCACACAAATGCTTGATTTAGCCCAAGAAGCAGATAAAATCTTACTGATTGATTCTTCTGGGTTTAATCTTCCTTTAGCAAAAAAAATAAAAAAAAAGTATCCAAATAAAGAGATAATTTATTATATTTTACCCCAAGCTTGGGCATGGAAGAAAAAACGCATCCCAGTACTTGCACAGACAGTAGATAAACTCTGTTCTATTTTGCCTTTTGAGCCAAGCTATTATCCTAACAATGCCCCTATCACTTATGTAGGGCATCCCCTTTTAGATCAAATTCAAGAATTTAAAACGAGTCTAACACAGAGTGTACAAAACATTGTTTTTATGCCAGGAAGTCGAAAAACAGAGATAAAAAATCTTATGCCAATTTATAGAGAAGTCCTCGAAAAACTCAAAGTCAATGCTACAGTCATCATTCCAAGTTTTTTTAGCCAAGAAGAGGTGGAACATTTATATGGTGATTTATCGCAATTCAATATTGAACATAATGCACATCAAGCACTGCTTCAAGCTGATTTTGCTTTTATTTGTAGTGGAACTGCAACCTTGGAGGCTTCTCTCATTGGCACACCTTTTATTTTGACTTATATTGCGAAAAAAATTGATTTTTTTATAGGAAACTTAGTAGTTGGCTTAAAGCATGTCGGACTTGCAAACATCATGTTTGAAAAAGAGTATAAAAGAGTCATGCATCCTGAATTTTTACAAAATGATGTCACAGTAGATAATTTACTCAACTCTTTTCACAACTACAAAAGAGAACATTTTTTAGAAGACTCTCAAAAATTGCGAGCCTATCTGCAAAATGGCAGTTCGCAAAATGTTGCCAAAATTATCAAAGAATAAAAGAATATTTTGCTAAAATACAGAAAAAAAGATTTACATTCATGAATATACC
>WFQD01000008.1 GCA_015487265.1 Sulfurimonas sp.
CTCACGCGCCGCGCGCGTGGTATCTCGCAACAATACCTTACGCGCGGAGCGCGTGCCAACGCCAACCTTTCCGCGCCTCGGGGTCGCTCCACTCCTCCAAAAAGGGCTTATAAGTATGTAATGGCAAAAGTGGTGATATACCGTTCGCCCTTTTCTCCGTCGCTCGCGTCGCCCCGAGGCGCTACCGTCTCCGAGCTTTGTGGTAACTCCATACTCCGCTCACACTTCGCAAGCACCTCGCACTGGCCGCTCACATTCGTTCGCGATGCCTGCTCGGTGTTGCTTCATGTTCGCTAATAGTGTTTGATATATGGTTTTATTATTTACTTTCAATTGGTCTTCCAAAATAACCACTTAAAGCCCATCCTAAATGATGCCTTCCCCAATCACTGAGGGTAGCTATTTTGTTACTTTTGTAATTTTCTATCAATTTACGTGACGCATAAAAAATGGTTTGGAAATCTGCGATTGATTCTTCAAGCACACCCTCAATTTCTGGTAAATAAAACCAGTAACCTGTTCTACGTTTTTTAATTTTCATAAGCTCATCCTTACTAAATTCAAAATCCTTTACCTTATAAACCGGACAAATAATTATATTTTTTCTTCGTTGGACATCACAGGTCTGTGATAAAATCATAACTAAACTCAATTTAGCATTGATGTCTAATTTAGTCTCACCGTCTTGAGTAAAATTCTCGATAGGCTCTTCTTTGTCAAAAATTAAAAAAGGAAATCTTTTATGAGATCACCTTGATAGAGTATTTCTGTGCTAAGTTCATTTTTTTCAACATACATATCAACATACTACAAGCCCTTGGTCTCAAAAACTTTTTTATAGAAATTTTCTTCAGTTTCTTCGGAGATCGTGTTTTCCTCAATGTCCTCTAGGTCGGTAAATTTTATAGACGGTTTATCAAATTTATAAATTTTAATTTCGGCAAAAGAGCCATCAGCCGATGTTGTTTGCTGTTTTAATTCTAAAAGTGATTGATTGTCTGTTTGTGAAAAATAATACATAGCTTTATTTAATCTTTTGACCATTTGTTGGCCGTATTATTTATAACAATTTGTTGTTTACCAGAAGGATCTGGTATTTTAGCGATAATATAATCAGACTTAAACGAATATTTGATATTAGAACTATAAATCAAAGCTCGTTGTAGTTTAATTTTTTTCTCTTGTTCTTTACCCAATATAACCATAGGATCAAAATCTTTTTTTATCTCTAAAATTTTTTCAGCTTCATTGAAAAGCTGATCGCATATTTTTTTAGTCTTTATGCTCGCAAACTCGATAATATCACCAAAGCCAACTGAATTCTTTGCCTCTTTTCTATTAATAAGATGTCGATGTGAATATAATTTTTGGGTCAAGTTTTCTACAATTTCTTTTGATTGCTTGTCAGAAACATGTTGTTTGTGAAGATCTAAGAGACTTTTCGCAAGCCGACGAATCAACGAGTGAGTTCTATTTACAGAACCAAGCATAGTTGGATTAATTTCTTTTGTTAACTCTTTCATTATATCTGCTAATGCAGATTGTTCAGCAATGCCAATCTTTTCTCTAGCAAAATCAATATAACCGATAATGTCTTCAATCTCTAAACGTTTTTTCTGTTTTTTCTCACCATCAATAATATCAGCAGCTGGATCAATTGGACTTAATTGTGAATATGGCAACATGACAATTTTGTCAGCACCCAATGCTATTAGTGTCCCAGCACTGAGAGCTTTTTCTAAAACAACTACTTCAAAGAAATCACAATATTCTCTTATCAAATTAACTAATGGCCATGGGGTTTCCAAATGCCCCCCACTAGTATTAAGAACTAAAGAGATTTTTTTGTTATTTGGCCCAAACTTTTCTAGAATTTCTTTAAATAATGGTAGTACATCAGAAGCAATCTGTGTACCAAATTGTGGAGGTTTTTCTCCTGTAAAATACAAAATAACTCTAGAATCTCTTTCAGATTCAAGTTTCTTAATAGTAGATTGATTTCTTTTTTGATTTTTTGTCTTAGCCATAAGTCTGTCTCTTATACACATCTCCGAGCC
>WFQD01000009.1 GCA_015487265.1 Sulfurimonas sp.
TCAACTCTTGTGAGATTTGTTTTTAAATTTGCTGCTATTATCATGTTTAATTCTTATGTATAGGGTGATTGTTTATTTCATACGATATATATCCAAATGTCACAACTAATACTAAAGTAGAAACTATTACTGTCCATTCCATGCCTATAACTCCTCTAATTCATCCATCATTTGAAATGCTTTTTTATTAATCTTTATCAATAAAAAAGATAAAACTAGTATAAAAAACACTGCGGCATACACAATGCTAGCTTCACTTTTATTATAATGTGTAGCCGTCCAACCCAACAAAGAGACTAAAGTGGCTGCAAAAACAGCAAAAATCACCTTAAACCAGCCTATCTGCTCTTTTATCTTTTCACTTCTACTCATTATATCATACTTTTACTCTCAATGGTGCAACCCCTGGAAGTTCTTTCCCCTCAAGCAGTTCTAGTGAAGCACCACCTCCTGTTGAGATGAAGCTAATCTCTTCATTGAGTCCTACACGTTGTACCAAGTCTGCCGTATCACCTCCACCAACAACAGTTGTTGCATAAGAGTCTGCTACAAAATGGGCTATTTTAAAAGAGCCTCGAGCAAATTTTTCCATCTCGTAAACACCCATTGGCCCATTCCAAAGCACCGTTTGCACATCATTGAGCCCTTCGCGGTAGAGTCTCACTGTTGCTGGCCCGATGTCTAAACCCATCCAGTTATCTGGTATCTCTTGTGCTGTGACTGTTTTACTCACAGCATCTTCAGCAAATTTTTCAGCGGCAACCACATCAACAGGCAAATAAAACTTCACGCCTAAGCGCTTCGCTTCATCCATCACATGCTGTGCTTCATTCATAAGGTCATCTTCCACCAAAGAAGCCCCTATATTATAGCCCATCTGTTTCAAAAAGGTAAATGCCATGCCTCCACCTATGAAGATTTTATCGACCTTTGGTAAAAGATTTGTCAATGCTTCAAGCTTCCCTGAAACCTTACTTCCCCCAACAATAGCAGCAAAAGGACGCACCGGGTTGTTAATGAGTTTACCAAAATAATTAATCTCTTTTTCAAGTAAAAAACCTGCTGCTTTATGCTCTGTGTCAAAAAACTTTGTAATCCCCTCTACAGAAGCATGGGCACGGTGACTCACACCAAAGGCATCGTTTATATAAAACTCTGCCATAGAGGCTAAAGTTTCTGAGAGTTTTGCATCATTTTGTGTCTCTCCTGCTTCAAAACGCAGGTTCTCTAACAAAAGTACTTCATGACGTGGCAACTCTTTTGCTTTTTTCAAAGCATCTTCGCCTACAACATCATTTGCCATTTCGACATGGCGTTTTAAGAGTTGTTGTAAACGCAGGGCTATTGGTTTTAAAGAGTATTTCTCTACCACTTCGCCTTTTGGACGCCCAAAGTGTGAAGCTAAAATCACAGCACAATCTTTATCTAAACAGTAATTTATACTTGCAACCGCCGAGCGAATGCGTCTATCATCGGTAATATTTCCAAAATCATCCATCGGGACATTGAAGTCGCAGCGTATAAATACCTTTTTGTTTGCTAAATCTAAATCTTTTATGCTCAATAATTTCATCTTTCTTCCTTATTTGCTAATGTGTATCGCCATATCTAAAAGTCTGTTGGAGTAACCCCACTCATTGTCATACCACGCACGAATGCCCAGCATATCTTCACCCATCACCTGAATTAAATCTTCTGCTACTATAGCACTAAACGCAGAGCCAACAAAATCTTGCGAGACTCTTTTGTCTTTATCTATGAGTAGAAGTCCTTTATACTCTGTTTGTGCTTTTGCATTCAAAAGAGCAATCACCTCATCTTGGTTTGTTTTGTTTGTAAGATGCAGTGTTAAATCAACCATAGAAACATCAGGAGTCGGTACTCGTATGCTTGTGCCATCGAGCTTACCCTCAAGCTGTGGTAAAACGCGGCTCAAGGCTCTCGCTGCTCCTGTTGTTGTTGGGATCATGTTTATAGCTGCTGCACGCGAACGGCGAATGTCACGGTTATGTTTGACATCTAAAAGGTTTTGGTCATTCGTATAGGAATGAATAGTTGTCATCAAACCCTTTTCAATTCCATATGCCTCATCTAAAATTTTCGCTATAGGGGCTAAACAGTTTGTCGTACAAGAAGCATTGGAGATAATCGCTTCTGCATTATATGCTTCATGGTTTACCCCCATCACAAAAGTGGGGGTTACATTATCTTGTGTCGGTGCGGAGAGAATGACTCTTTTTACCCCTTTTTCTATGTGTGTTTTGACGAGTTCTTGTGTGAGAAAAAGTCCTGTACACTCTATCACAATCTCCGCACCAGCAGCAGCAAAATCAAGATTTTTTGGGTCACTCTCTTGAAAGAGTGTCACTCCCTCAAAATTTGCATCAAAAGAGCCATGCACAGAATCGTATTTTAACAGGTGCAACATCATTGCTTCATCGGCCAAATCATTAATGGCGACTACTTCAATATCATTGCGAGTTGCAGCAATGCGCATAAGAGCACGCCCTATTCTCCCAAATCCATTAATCGCAATTTTTAAAGCCATGCATACCACCTAAATTTTTGTATGTAATTTTATCAAAAATTAGTTATAATTCGCTTTAATGGATACAATAGCACTCTTTGGCGGCTCTTTTGACCCGCCACATCTTGGTCATGTCGCGATTGTTGAGGCTTTAGAAAAATTAGACTTTATTGACAGAATCATCATAGTACCAACGTTTTTAAACCCTTTTAAAACAAAAACTTTTGCTTCTAGCAAACAAAGGTTAGCATGGCTGGAGTGTCTCTTTGGTACAAAACAAAAAGTCTCTATTGAGACCTATGAACTGAAGCAAAAAAGAAAAGTTGCTTCCATAGAGACAGTAGAGTATCTTTTACAAAAGTATACAAAGATTTATTTTGTCATTGGTGCCGATAATCTAGAAAAATTGCATCAGTGGCATAATTTTACAGAGTTAGAAAAAAAAGTTACTTTTATTGTCGCACAAAGAGATAAGATTGCTATACCAAAAAACTATAAAACACTAGATGTAGATTACCCAATCTCTTCTACAATGTTAAGACAAAAAATAGATACAGACAAAATTTCAAAAAAATGTGCGGAACAAATCGTACACCATTATAAGGACAACAATGCAAAATAGAATACAAAAAATCATAGAAACACTCGACAAACACAAGGCAGAATCTATAGAATCTTTTGATTTAAGAGAAAAAGATTATTTCGTAGATTATGCTATCATCGCTTCTTCTTTAGGGCAAAAACATACAACAGCACTCCTTGACCACATGAAAAAAGAGCTCAAACCCGAAGAGACATTCAACTATGTTGAAGAGAGTGGTGACTGGGTCGTTGCAGATTTGGGCGATGTGCTTGTGCACATTATGACACCAGAATACAGAGTGAAGTATGATATGGAGAGCTTTTTATCTTCCCTAGCCAACGGCAAGGAGGGGGAGTCGGAGGTAGTTCTCTAAAATATCTCTATAGTGTAAAATAGCTTCAACATAGCCTACCGGTTCACTCCCTCTAGCACAACCATATCGCAGGGTACAATAGTATCGTTTTTCAGACAAAAGCGGTAACACCTCTTTGAGGTCACTCCAGCGATTTGGATTCAAGTGCATTCTTTTTGCTAATTTTTGGGCATCATATATATGCCCCATCCCTACATTATAAGCAGCTAAAGCAAAACGCACTCTATCTTCCCCTTTGACACCCTTTGGAACAATTTTAAGCATATATTTTATATGCCGTGTTCCACCCCAAATGCTCTCCTCAGGGTCTAAACGGTTTTTGACCCGTAAGTTTCTTGCTGTTGCCCTTGTGAGCATCATCAAGCCCTCAACCCCTGTAAAACTTTTCGCACGAGGGTTCCAATGTGACTCCTGATAAGACATCGCCGCTAAAAGTGTCCAAGGCACACCATATGCTTTAGCGTATTTTTTAAAATATTTTTCATAACGGCGCAGTCGTGTTTTCATGCGCTTGTAAAACATTTTTGTTCTATAATTACTACTCATAGAAATATGTGTATAATAATATTTTTTGAGTTTTTGAAGTTTGCCACTCTTTTTATATTGTGCCAGCCAAACTTGCATATTTTTTACAAGTGATGCCTCTTTTTTGGGTAAAACCCATGCTAACTCTTTGTGCTTACTAATTGCAAAAGCTGCACTCAGATTAGAAAACTCATGCAAGTTTTTGAGGTAAATGTTAGAATTTGCCACCGTACAATCTACAGAGTGGTCTGCCACTTCTTCAAGCAGTTCTTGTGTTGAAGTCCCTTGTGCATACTGCACACTCAAATCATAACCATCATCAACAAGCGATTGCAAAGTTTGGCTATAACTTGAATCTTCACTCACCATAATGTGCAATCCTGCAAGTTCCTCAATTTTTCGAGGAATTTTTTTCCTTTGCACAATTTGACGGGAGCAAACAACTTCCTCTTTCACTTGCAAATACGTGGGTCCAAACAGCAAATCTTTTTGGCGATGCTTCGTTTTTGTAATTCCTGCGGAAATAATATCAATCTTTGTATTGTTCACCCAAGAGAGTGCCTCCTTGGTAGAGTCTACGGCAGTTATATCTAAATCAACATCCAAATAATCAGCATACTCTTTGAGTAAAGCATACTCAAAACTCTCTTTGCCATCAAGCAAAACAACATGCAAACGCTTCTCTTTTTGAATTTTGGCTAAAAGTGAGTCTTCTTTGATTTTTTTTTCACCATTAAACGCAGAGAGACTCACAAAATATAAGCCTGCAAATAGCATAAAAAAAACAGTACTTACGAGAAAAATCAGGTATTTATTCATGCAAATATAAAGCGGTTTATCCCATTTTCATACTCATACGCAAGCACTTGATTATGCACTTTTAACAAAGAATCTACCAAAT
The DNA here is from genome assembly GCA_015487265.1 of Sulfurimonas sp. Lineage (GTDB taxonomy): Bacteria > Campylobacterota > Campylobacteria > Campylobacterales > Sulfurimonadaceae > Sulfurimonas. The sequence goes on from WFQD01000009.1 coordinate 4,910, forward strand.
AAAGCCCTAAACCAAAACTATTTTTAGAGGGGTTATCTTTTGTAAATGGCTCTATGTAGTAGTAGAGTGGATGCGATAGCTTCTCTCCCTTATTTTCAAAGCAGAGTTCCCCATGCATCATCACAATACGAATATGCTGATCAGGCGAGTACTTCATCGCATTATCTATCATATTTTTTATGGCTGTTGTGTAGAGTCTATAGTTGAGTGTGACTTTCACATCGCCTGCTACCTCAACACTCACATTTTCAGGCTCAACCATCGCCATATCAATTGCCCCGTCAATAACATCAACAAGTCTATACTCACTAAATTCACTCTTGTCTTTGACACTTGTTACCTCTTCTATGAGTGCGAACTCTGTGACTAAAGCCTCAAGACGAGAAAAAATCGAAGTAAAGCGTTTTTTTTGTTTCTCAGAATCTAGCATCTGTGTTGCGATTGTCCCTTTTGCGATGGGTGTTTTCAGTTCATGCATGAGATTGCGCAAAAAGAGTGTTCTTGCTGTGAGTAGATTATCTATCTTTTCGCGTGCAGCTTCGAGTTCATTTGCCACAAGCCCTATTTCATCAACACTATTGGTGCGAAAAGAGATTTTCATATCACCATTTCCAAAGAGTGCAATTTTCTTTCTTAAACGAATAAGGGGACGGAGCTTTTGTAAAATAAGCACAAAAGAGAGGGTAATCACCGTAAAAATTGTCGAATACGCATACATCAGATTCAAATAATTATAGGGCTTTAGATTTTCATCTTTAATCAAAATAGAGCCTACCGGTGTTTGTAATCTAAAGTAAATAATATTCTCATCCTCAAGCATTGAGGCATTGAGTTTACCTACACTGTTTTTTCTGTATAAGCCCTCAGGTCCGAGCATAATGGTTGATTTAACACTGCGAATGCCCTCTTCTTTTAAAAGTGTTGCCTCTTTAAGAATCGACTCTTCTTTCTCTTTGTCTTTAACTAAAAAGAGTTTATAGACGGCGAGATTGGCTTCAAGCATCACATTTTCATTTTGTCTTTGCTGGTTTTCTTTGTAAATTTGAATAATGACTGCATACTTTGTAAAAATGTGATCAATGTACTGCTGTTTGTTGAGTTTATAAAACTCCCAAAAAATGGCACTCACACTCACTAAGGTTAAAAAAAGGGCAAAAAGAACGGTTATTAAGACTCCGTGGTGTCGTATCATTTCTCTGGCTCCAAGCTATTTGAGGAGTTTATAGCCTACTCCGCGAACAGACTCTATGAGTGCCTTGTCTCCAAGTTTGTTTCGAATGCGTCCAACCATAACATCAATACTTTTGTTTGAAGAGTCTTCATTGATTGCGTTTACATTGTGAATCAAATCTTCACGCGAGACGACTAAGCCCTGCTTACTAATCATATAGGCTAAAATTCCAAACTCTGCGTTTGTGAGGTCAATATTGCGTCCTTTATAGGTAATAATCATTGTCTCTTTATCGCATTTAAAATCACTTTTTGTTTGTGTTTTTGCCTCTGTTTTTGCCTCATAACGGCGTAAAACTGAGTTAATTCTCGCCTCAAGTTCTCTTGGGTCATAAGGTTTTGGAAGGTAATCATCGGCACCTAATTCAAGGGCTTTTATTTTGTCAGTCACATCACTTCTAGCCGAAGAGATAATAATAGGAATATCTTGACGCTCACGAATTGCTTCACACACTTCTAAGCCATCCATCCCCGGAAGTGTTAAATCTAAAATCACCAGATCAAAAGGTTCCAACTTTAAGACACTCACCGCCTTAAAAGGATCATCTTCTGTAATCACTTGAAATTCAAACTGTTCTAAATACTCTGTCAGTATTTCTGCTAATTCTAAATCATCTTCAATCATCAGTATTTTTTGCATTTTTTCTCTCTTTTAGTTAATATTTTTATAAATTCTTGTATAAAACTCACTGCGTGAAAACTGTTTAACTATATAATCATCTGCCCCTACAAGCAAATATTGTGCTGTTTCATAGGAGTTTGCATCCTCTGCTAAAACTAAAATTTTCATCTCTTGAGTGCTTGTATGTGTTCGTGTTTCTTTGATCAATTCCAAAGCATCGACATAGGGTTTACTATCATCCACAATCATTACATCTATTTCTGGATGGAGTTGTAGTTTTTCTCGTGCCTTTTCATTGTTGTTTGCACTAATGACCTTAAACTTATGAAGGTGTAAGCTTTGTTTTAAATAGATATTATAAATATGTGAATCATTAACGACTAAAATAGTATGGTCTTTATTGGCTTTTAAACGCAGGAGTCTTTGCATTGCTTGGTGTGCATTATGGTGTTGTTGTTTTAAAATGTACTCTGCAATCTGAGCCCCTTCAAAAGCTTCAAAAGTATCTTCATCGAGTTCTTGAATGTAAACAATAGGTGCAATATTATGCTTATTTAACAGAGCAATAATTTCACCGTTTGGAGCATCTTTGAGATTATTATCAACAACAGCAAACTCATAACGAGTTTTTGAAAGTTCCTGTTTTGCTTCTTTGTATGTTCCTATGAGAACATACTCAAACTCTCTATTTGCATCGAGCAGTTCTTTAAAAAGCCCTCGCCCAATATTACTTCCCTCAACGATTAAAAGTTTTGACATAAGCACACTCCACTAAACTAATATCCTTGTAACATTATAGGCAATAAATGCTAAACTATAGGCAACAATCGAAGTAAATGCTAAAAGATAGAAAAAATAACGGATCCCTCCTGCCTCACGTGTAAAGACAACAGAAGCTGCAAGACAAGGCAAATAAATCATAATCACCACGATAAACGCAACAGCAGAGGCAAAAGAGATATTTTTACTAATCGCCCCCACTAAAGTGTTGTCACCTTCAGTAACATCACTCCCAAGTGCATATAAAACACCAAGGGTTGAGACCACAACCTCTTTGGCTGCTAAGCCTGTTTGCAAGGCTACACTCATTTTCCAATCAAAGCCAAGCGGAGTAAAAAGAGGCTCAGAAAATTTTCCAATACTCCCTAAATAACTCTGTTCTAACAAATCACTTGCGAGCTTGTTCTCAAGAAGTTGCTTCTCTTGTGAGCTACTTGCCAATGCAATTTTTTGAGCATACTGTTTTTCTAATGCAAGATTATGCGGATAATTACTTAAAAACCATACAAGCATAGAAGCCCCAGCGATAAAAGTTCCTGCTTTTTTCAAGTACATCATCGTTTTTGTGAGTACAGTATGCCAAATGAGTTTTACTGATGGCAATCGATACTTTGGCATTTCCATCACAAAAGGCTCATCCACCCCTTTAAACGCAGTCATTTTCAAAACTTTTGCAGCAAGTATCCCCAGCATTGCACCACTAATGTAAATGATAAACAAAATATTTCCTGCCATTTCAGGGGAGAAAAAAGCCCCTGCAAAAAGCACATATACAGGGAGTCGTGCCCCACAAGACATAAAACCGATAATAAAAAGTGTCAAAAGTCTATCACGATCATTTTTTAAAATTCTTGCGGACATATAAGCAGGAATAGAACACCCAAAACCCGTCACAAGGGGAATAAAACTCTGCCCATGCAAGCCAAATTTATGAAAAAATCCATCGAGTAAAAATGCCACTCGTGACATATACCCCGTACTTTCTAAAAGGGCAATGCCTATAAAAAGTATAATGATATTGGGTACAAAAAGCACTACAGCCCCGACCCCTGCGATAATTCCATCGACTACAAGTGAGCGAATATCATCATTACTGATGGTAGCACCTACAGTATCACCCAGCCAGCCAAAAAAGGCATCAATATAATCCATAGGAATCGCACCCACTTCAAAAGTGAGTTGAAAAAGGCTCCACATAAAAAAGAGAAAGATCGGAATGCCAAAAACAGGGTGAATTAAGATGCTGTCTATTTTCTCCGTAATCGTTTTTTTCTCTTGTTTTACCTTTTGTTGCACCACCTCTGCGACAATTCCACGGTTAAAAGAGGCATACTCCTCGGCAAAGGCTTCTTTGACATCATCGCTGTCATGATGGAGTTCAATATGCTTAGAAGCCTCAATCAAAATCGGTTGTAATTCTGTCCAAATGGGGTTATCATGAAGTTTTTCATAGGTTTTTTTATTGTTTTTTAGCAGATTAATAGCGATATTTCTATAGCTGTTTTCAGATTGAAAACGGTGTTTGTCAAGATACCAAACGATTTGTGCTATCTCCTCTTCTACCGGTTCACTAAAAACTAGCTTTGGTTTTACTTTTTTATCTTGATGTTTTTGTAAAACTGTGTCTATGAGTGCTTCAATGCCCTCTTTTGTCACCGCTGAAACTTTCACACAAGGAACACCCATAAGTTCGGACATATATTCTGCGTTTATTTCTATGCCCTCTTTTTGGGCTTCATCACTCATATTAAGAGCAATAACCACTTTCTTACTCATGGTGAGCAGTTCCGCTGTGAGTTGTAAATTTTTTGTAAGATTTGTCGAATCTACAACATTAATGATGACATCATACTCTTCTGCACATAAATAATCATGTGTCACACGCTCTTCAATCGTATAATCTGTAAATGCATAAGTTCCAGGTAAATCAACAACCGTAAAGTTATACCCTTTATAATCAAAAAGTACCTCTGTTTTATCGACCGTAACCCCTGAAAAATTTCCAACATGAAGATGGGCATTAGAAACGGAGTTAATAAGCATACTCTTGCCAACATTAGGTTGTCCAACAAGGGCGACTTTAATATGCTTTGAAATAGCAGGACAGCTTTTTTCTTCCATTTATATTCCTTCTACTGCTATAAGTTCTGCTTCTTGCGCACGCAGGGCTAAACGCATCTTGCCTACTTTGACTTCTATGGTCTGTTTTGCGGGTGCTTGTTCTAACACTTCCACAATCGCCTCTTTCATGAGTCCAAAAGAGATGAGTCTTTGTTTGAGTTCATCTTTTGCATGGAGCTTGAGTACTCTTACTTTTTCCCCACGTGCACACTCTATTAATTTTTTCATTCAAATCTTCTTCTAAGTATTTTTGTAATGATAATGAATATCATATTAATTTAAGATAAATATTTCTTTAAATATAGATAATTTATGTATAATTATAGCACTAATCTATACAAGAGGTATCTATGGACTTTTTATATAAACCATCATCACACTTTAATTTAGCCAATCTGTTTACATTTGTAAACATTACAGCAGGGCTTTTAGCAACATACAACATCACACATAACAACTTCATTTTTGCTATTATTTTAGCATGGATTGGCGGGGCTTTTGATATTTTTGATGGCAAGATTGCAAGAAAATATAAGCTTTCTAACGAATTTGGCATCCAGCTCGATAGTTTTGCAGACTTTTTAAGCTTTGTCCTTGTGCCCGTTTTTTTAATCTTCCAAGCGGTGTACTCCCCACAACTGAGTGGTTTTAGCATGTTTCTTGCTGCTATTGTGAGCATTGCTTATGTCATTGCAGGGCTTCGTCGCTTGATTCACTTTAACCTCAATGCAGATGCCGGCGAGGTCGATAAGTTTTTTACAGGAGTTCCAACACCCCTTGGAGCGATTCTTTTATGGCTTGTCTATCTAAGTAATGCCTATGCAATACTCTCAGCATTTACAGTCGTCATTCTTATGGCAATCATTGCATGGAGTCTCAACTCGACACTCAAAGTGCCACATCCCTAATTACTTAGAGTTTACAGCAAATCTCCCACTGCCAAGTAAAACGACCAAAAGGCTCATCACAAAGAAAATCAAAGGAGACTCCATCGCGAGTCCTCCATACTTGGCAAGTGAAAATGAAAAGCCATACGCTAAAAACATTGCCATGAGCATATTTACCCCCACCACAACAGATGCCAAACGCGCATACAAGCCCAATATAATAAATATCGGGGCAATCAACTCTCCCACATAAACACCATAAGCAATAAACTCAGGAAAACCCGCCGAGTGCAGCATAGATTTTACCCCGCCAATACCGTGAATCAGTTTATGAATACCATGAAAAAGTAACAAGCCTCCCAAAGTCAAACGCAAGAGTAGTTTTGCTATTTCACTATTTTGCAACATTTAATTTTCCCCTTTTCTCAATTTACAATCACCTACTGTGATACTTTTGCCAGATTTCACCGCTTCTTTAATGTAAGTAAGTGTCCCTTGCGAATCAGCATCCCCAATCTCTTCGGTGATAATTTTAAGCACTTCTGCTTCACTTGTTTGTCTCCAAACTTTTTCATAGTAATATCGTGTTTCTATTTTCATAAAGCAAATCTTAGCGCAAAATCAGGCTCGCACCGATAAAAAGATGCTCACTTGGTAAATCTTTGACATAAATGTATTGCACTTGCTGACTTTTGTCATCTTGCACCTTAATAGAGCCCTCTTTTTTTCGCCGTACCTTTTGTATCTCTTCTAAGGGTATCGCTCGTAGCCCATCTTTAAGGTATGAAACACGCACATCTCCCACACTATCTCCACTGTAATTTTTTACATACACCCCACTTTGGTTGAGCACTTCTAAAAGAATCAATTTTTTACACTTTTTATTTTTATACTTTTTTTGTAGTGCTTGTACACGAGTAAAAGTAGTCTCAACTTTCTCTTTTAATGCTAAAATTTGTTTTTCTTGTTCCGCTTTTTTTGCTTGTAATACTGCTTCTTTTTGTGTTTGCAATGCCAACTCTTTTGCTTTTGCAACACTTTTTTTATACTCCAAAAACTCATGATGTAAAGCCTCTTGTTGTACTTGTAGCTGCGAATTTTCTCGAGCTAGGTAAAGTGTAGTACTTAACAATGCAACACTCAACAAAATCAACAATGACTCTCTTTTCCTCATTACTCTTCCTCACTTTTGATAGCTAAAGTTTTTTTTGGTTTAATGCCTAATTTTACAATATTTTCTGCACGTTTGATCACATTGCCTTTCCCACTGCTCAATCGATTCATAGAAGTATCATAGGAGTCTTGTGCCTTTTGCAAGTGGGTGCCTACTTTTTGCATCTCTTCAACAAATAAGACAAGCTTTTCATACATTGCTTGGGCTTCATTCGCAATTTTAAGTGCATGTTCTTCTTGTCTTTGGGTGCGCCAAATATGCTCAATTGTTCGCAGTGTTACTAAGAGTGTTGAAGGAGAAACCACTAAAATATTTTTTTCATATGCTTGTTTAAAAAACTCGCCATCTTTTTCTAAGGCAAGTAAAAATGCCCCTTCAATCGGCATAAATAAAAGCACAAAATCAAGGGTATGTATGCCTTCAAGTTTTTCATATGCTTTAGCACTCAACTCTTTAACATGATTACTTATACTTGCAATATGTGCTTTAAGGGCTTGCTCTTTTTCTTGTGTCTCTTCTGCGTTTATAAAACGTTCATAAGCCACCAAAGAGACTTTGGAATCTATAATAATATCGCGCTCTTGTGGCATATGAATGATAACATCAGGACGGTATGTTTTTCCAGCAACAGATTTAAAAGAGGCTTGGAGTTCATACTCTACATCTTTGCGCAACCCGGATTGTTCTAAAATATTTTCTAAAACCATCTCTCCCCAGTTTCCCTGCGTTTTATTTTCTCCTTTGAGGGCATTGGTGAGGTTAATGGCATCTTGGGAGAGTTGTTCATTGAGCTGTTTTAAACGCAGAAGCTCCTCTTTGAGTAAAAGATTATCTTTTGTTTGGGCATGAAACTGCTCTTTTGCTTCTTTGGAAAAATGATTGATTTGTTCGCGAAAAGGTTTCAAAAAGAGTTCTAATTCTGATTTGTTCAAAGAGGAGAACTGTTTGGACTTATCTTCAAAAATCTTGTTTGAGAGGACTTTAAACTCGTTTGAGAGTGTCTCTTTTGCATCTTGGAGTGCTTGGAGCTTTTCACTTGCTGATTTTGTTTGTTCTTCATATTTTGTTTGTAAAATGGCATACTCTAACTGTATATCGGTCAATTTTTCTTCGACCTCTTTTAGAAGAGTATTTTTTTTCAAAAAAAACCCAAAGCTGATTAAAAAAGCCAAAAGTGCTATCAGTGTTGTCCATAAAAATATATCCATTTGCATCACAA
>WFQD01000010.1 GCA_015487265.1 Sulfurimonas sp.
ATTAAATATTTCTAATTCAACTTCCTTTGTATCATCACCAAATACTTTTATAAAAAGCTCTTTATTTTTTATAATTTGTTTAATATGTTTGTTTATATTATCAATAGTTTCACTCCAAATCCTATCCCCTATAACTTCTTTAATATTTTGTGCTCTTTGCAGTATACCTTCCATTATTCCAACCCCTCCACAATCTCATTCAACCAAGCCACATCTTCCCCTTGTCCTTTCCACTTATCCCTAAGCATTATCATCGTATCTCGTGTTGTCTCTTTCATCCACGCTTCATCAGCTTGAGGTAAAGCCTTCAGAAGAGCTTCTTTGGCTCCTTGTGGATTGCGTGCAATGACTTCTAATTCCATGAGTGTTGCATAATCCCAGTAGTCTGGAGTTTTTTGATTCAATCGTTGCTGTACAACAAAAAATACTACTGGCAATAACATATCTAATCTTGGATCAACTTCATCCAATAAACTCATGAGAGTTACAGCATTGATACCTGGATATGCATCTCGTATATCAGTTTCATACCCTTTAACATAGGTTTCAATAGCTTTACGAAGCCATGATTCTTTTTGGATTGAATTAGTTTCATCTTTCCATCTATCTTTATAGACACGTCCCAATAGCCCTAAAGTCTCACCACTATTTCCATATTCTTCTACAGCCTCTATCAATACTCTTTCTGCTTCATTGCTTCTGCCTATTCTATTAAGAGCAAAACCCAATTGTTCTCTAATCAATAAAGTCCACTGAAGATACTTAGGCATTTTGGTTTCCAGGGCTATCATCTCATTCCATGCATCTAATGCTCTATAGCTGAGATAAATATCTATAAGTACTCCCCCCTCTGTAACATCAAAATCCAACGATGATTCAAATGACTTTATCCCCTCCAAGTCCTTATTTTCTCTTAAAGTTGTTAAGCTTTTTTTGGCATTTATAGAATATTCTACTTGCTCTCTAAAAATATCTGTTTTTTCATGTGAAATACTTTGAGGTGTCAAATCGTCAAAAAATTGAAATAAAGGGCTATCGGTAGTAGGTTTCTTTTTCGCTTCCACTAACCATTTTGTAATAGCTTTTTTATCTATATCAAGTTGAGATAGTTTTTGATTCTTATCTAGTTTATAAGGGTAAGATCGCAAAGGACGAACATCAAAAGGCAAAGTTGTTTTTTCTGAAAATATAGAGAGTGTATGATGAGGACGTGCGGCATGTCTCACCCCAAGCTCATAAAATACATTTGCATTAGCAGTTGTAAAATCAGCAATAGCATAATCACAAAGTAACAATCTCTCATACATAGGTTTGTGTATAAACCCACTTACCATTTCTTCATCTGCACGAACCGCTTCCATACCTGCCTTTTCTATGGCAGGCTGTATGAGAGCTTTATAGATAGCATCAAAGTCTATCTCTCTACCTTTCTCGTCTTTTTTCTTACCAAATGGCATGAGTACAAAACATAAGGGTTTCATTATTATCCTTTATTTAATCATTTTTTACATACCCATTCCCATACCAAATCCACCATTATCATTTTTATGTTCAATATCATTTTTTATTTTAATAGTAGACTCTTTTGTATATTTTTTATACCTGTTTAGATCTGGTTTAAAGGGTGGTGTACCATCTGGTGAAGGGGTAGGTTCTGGATGTCCACCTTCACCAAACTTTTCAATTTGAATAATATACTTTGCTTTACCAAGATTATCATTTTTACCTTCTGCAATTATTATTGACTCTTTAGTATAATCTAAATCATATCCTTGAAGGAATCGAGAGATTTGGGAAAAAAAGGTATATTGCATATATATTAAATCTTCTAATTTCAGATTTCCATCTTTGATGTGTTTATTATTTACAATCTGGTTTAAATAATGGGTATCAGATATTGGGAGAAACGAGTAATGAGAATAAAATAAATAGTATGATGAATTAGTATTTGATAAAAATCTTTTCATTTGTTCACTTTTAAAAGAACTAAACTTATAATCATTCTTTGGAAAGTCTCGTTTTGCCTCAATAAAACTTACACCATTAATAACTTTTCCATTATCTAAGTAGTTTGTTATAACAAAAGCAATATCTCCAAATTTTGCTTCTAGATTACCTCTTTGTTTATACACATTTACATTATGTGAAGTGTCTTTAGCAAAAATATCTATTAAAGAATCAATAATTGCTGCTGTAATACTATCTTCATCCCAACCATTTGTTCTTTCTAATTTCTTTTTCATTACTTCAAATAATTGACAAATTAAACTTTCATCAAAAGGAAAAAATTCCTTAAAATTATCTGTATCACAATTTTCACCATCTTTAAACATATAAAAACGCTGATTAATAATCCTATCAATAATCATCTTCTCTCCTAATTTTTATTTTCCTCAGCCACTACGCTAATAATTTTTTTTCTAGATTCTGCTCTTTGTATAAGGTTACCAACTTCCGATGTTCTTTCAAGCCATTCTAAAAAATTTTGTACACCATATCCAACACTATAAGAGTCGCTACATTTTTCTATAAAAACCATCTGTATTTTTTGTATATTATCAGCAACATAAATACCAAAAGAATCTTTCAATATAGTCGCATCTGGAAAGCCCAAAATATTTCTAGTTTGTGTTTCACTTACTGACTTATGACATCCTATAATATGTATAGGTCCTATAATATCATCATGCAATAACTTATTTTTTGTAAAATCATCTAAAAAAGGTTGACCCACTTTTTCTCTAGCACTTGCTATACTGAGTGTATCAGGAATAGCATGCACCACTACCAATACTTTTTTCTCTTCAAAAATTAGATATAAGTTTTTATCTTCTTCTATTCCTATACCATTAATATCTATGGCTTCTTGTATAGATTTTTTTATAGCTTTTGTACGTCTGTCATAATTCATATTTTTCCACAGAAGAGCTTCGCCATGATTACCTTTATTCCTACTCGCTTCTCTAACACCTTTTTGCATGAGATTTATAACCGCATCATTAAGGGTTTTCTTTATCTCTGTTTTTAATGTTTTAATTGTTTTAACAGGTTTTGAAAAAAGTTGTTGTTGCTCCATAAAAGTTTTAAATTTTTGATTCGCTTCTTTTTCATGATCTGATTTTTCACTTATCTTTGAATTATCAAGAGTAATACTCCACACCTTGCCCCTTGCAACATTTGTAGCTTCTAACACTTCAGCATGACAAATACCTAATGTATCACTAGGTCTAATCCAGCCTGCCTCTCCATTATATAAAGCTATGACAACATCAGCTTGTCGCACTTCCTTTAAACATTTATCCCAAATATCTTCATCAAAACTTTGAGTAGGTTCCTCTTCGTTTATCCATACTTTAAAAAGCTCTTTTCCAAAGAATTTCTCTTTTTCTATCATTTCTTTTAATTGAACCCTAATTATACTTAGCGACTCTCCGTCAAATTCACTATTATTTCTACTAGAGATCATAACATTGATAAATTTATTTTGGCTCATAATACTTGACTCACTTAATTTCTCTTTTTTGATGCTTCATCTATAGCTTTTGTCATTGCATCATGATTCCACTGTACGGCTTTAATACCATTATCTGTAATAAACTTAGGCATAGAAGGAGCTTTGTCACCTTGATAAACAGCGACTACACCTTTTCCCATTTTAAGACTCTTTTCTACTTCCCATTTAACCCAGTCACTTTTGGCTGCATCTTTTGTAATATACACCAAGGTAACGGAGGTTTTTTCTATTTTTTCTGTAATCTTTCGTTTTATATAATCTGCATTTTCACTGTTAAACGCTTCTTTGACCGAATAGTCAGAAAACTCCAAATCGTTAGAGTCATTTTTTGCCTGCCCTCTTAGTAAATTCACTTCATCCATATCTTCATGAGAGAAGCTTATAAATATATTCTTTTTACCACTTGACAATTCTTTTTTAGCTTTCTCCTCCAAAGATTTGAGATCACCTATATTAAAACTATTTCCTAATCCACCACCCATAAGCTACTCCTTAAAATGATATTCTTCACATGCTATACACTCTTCACAAGGCTCATCTCCACCAGCATGACAAGAGTATGTTCCATCCAATCCTTTGAGCTTTGCCAATGCTACAACTTCTTGCTTATAGAAGTCTCTTAACGGTGTAAGTATCTGTATCTCTTCACCTATACTATATTGGATAATATCTTGAGCTTTTTGTAAGAATTGATCAGTTTGATCATTGAAGATAGCCGTTTCTTCTTTGAGAAGTCCGATAGCTATAGCAGTAGCACCTACCTCTTTGGCATAGGCTGCACCCATAACCAAAAAAACCAAATTTCTACCTGGTAAAAATGCTTCATCTTTGATTGCTTTTTCTTTTGAAGTAAGTCCAGAAAGTATCGTTTTACCATAACCGTCTATATCCATTTTTTTAGGTATAGGTAAACCATATTTATGATGCATCGTTTGACAAGCAAGCCACTCTTTTTCATATGAAAGTTGACCATAGTTTATGAAGAGTGGATGAAGCATATTATCATTCTCTTTTGCCAAAAGAGACATCAAAGATGAGTCCAGTCCTCCCGAGACCAAGCTAACTATTGCCATTTGGCATAATCCCGCTGATATACTCTCATAACAATCCATATTGCTTGATCTACAAATCCTATAGGGTATTTCATATATTTTAGAAAATCTATCAACAATGATTCAAGTCTTTCATACTGTTTTAATGTGCCAATTGCTTTAGTATACGTCTCCTCTATGATCCCTTGTATATGCATATATCTTAAAATATGTACATCAAGTACGGCAAATTCATTTGAATAACCCACATTGCGTAAAAAATGGCTTGATTGCTTCGGACCCATACCTTTGACCTCTTTTACAAAAAAGGCTCTCACATTAGCTTTATTGTCTGTTTGTGCCAATAGGCTTTTAAGCCCTCCACATGACTGAAGATAAAGCAAATCATAGGCAATATATTTTGCTTTGGCATTTGGAAAGCGATATTTAGTAAACTTACCATCTATTTTAAGGGCTTTAGAGAGTATATCTTGTATCTCTATTGTCAACTCATCCACACTTTTAGTTTGACTCTTTAGGAATCCATTCTTCTGAATCTCCTCAGAAAATCTCAAAGCTACTTCATATCTGTTTTGACTTCCCAATACAGCCAATATCAACTCAAAAAGCAATCTTTCCTCTGTAGCATCACTCCAGTAAAATGTCTCTTTTTTTTCTATATCTTTACAAATTACTTCTATGGCATGGTTAATACGATTTTGCATCATATACCTCCAGTATTTTTTTACCAATATTTTCAGGAAGATAGTATCTCATCATCTGATTTATCGTACCTTGTGATAGTTCTTTGTTTATCTCTTGCATCCACTGGGTATAAAACTCCAGATTATGGGCAAAAAGTCTTACAATATAGCTCATCTCTTCATTAGCTCCATAGCTACTTTGATGGGCAAAAAAATCCAACTGCAAAGAGTGGTGCAATGTAGCAGTTTCATAATCAGCTGCAGTCTGACACCAGTCAAGCCCATCAAACGAATCCACACCAAAAGCAGAGTAAATCAAAAGTGATAACGGATTACCCGTTCCCAATAGATGTATTTTAGTATATTTACCCAATTTCTGCAATTGTTCTCTTATTTGGATAATAGTATGTACTCCTTCTAAAATACCGTTACCAAGCTCTCTTTCTGGTATGGCTATCATTTCTACCTTATCTAAATTAGCAACTTCCAAACAAAGCATAGGGAGATCTTCTATTTTATTGGTATGTATGATGGGTACAAGATTTGGTATTTTAGATTCATTGATAGATGTTATAATCTGTTCAATAGGAATATCTTTTGGATTTATGTATTCATCAAAATTAAATACATGGCTATAATTGATTTGTTCTATTGTTTCGATATATTGGCTTTTATCCCACTTCGCACTACTTTCCCAAGCTTTTTCATACATTCCAGAATCTAGTAGTAGATCTGTATCGTTTTCTACAACTTTATTATTGAGACGCTTTTTTTCTTCACTAGAAAGATTAGCAAAATCATATGCAGAAATTAGAAAATGGGGATGACCTAGTGCAAAAAGCATTTCTATATGTTCCATAGCACTTAGTTTGTTTTTGGCTACACTTGAGACGGATGGGTAAAAAATAGACATATTCAAAATCTACGAATTATCTCTAATAGCTTTAACCACACTACTCTGATTCCATCCTACTATTACATCAGCATAATCTTGTACAATTTGAGGCATTCTTTCTTGTCCCCATGGTTTTATACCAATAATAGTTTTATCTTTCCAATAAGCTTTTTTGATTTCATACTCTATCCATTCACTATAAGCAGAATACATACCACCAAATATAACTATACAATCTGCTTTTTGTATCTGATTATCCATGCATTCTTGCAACCCCTCTTCTGAACTGTCATCAGGACAACTATCATGTTCTGGTACACTACAGTTTTCCCAAGAAAAGTTGGGTGCACCATTTAACCATTCGACTACTTTCCAATAGTGTTCATC
>WFQD01000011.1 GCA_015487265.1 Sulfurimonas sp.
AATGGATAGAAGTTTATTATAACCGCCAAAGAATGCATAGTTCAAATAATAATTTGTCACCTGTCGAGTTTGAAGAAAAAATGATGTTACAGGTTGAAACAGCAGCTTAGAATGTTTATGGATTAGTATGATATAGGGTTGACACATCAATATTGAGTTTTACTTCTTTAAAACCAGCTCCCTTAAAAATATTACTTGCTGTTATATCGTTTGATGAAGGGGTATTTAGCCAGTAATTTATGATAGTATCTACCTCATCTTTTGAGAAGTTCTTTATCTCACCTGTCTTGGGTACTATCGCATCATAATTATCTATCGCTTGTCTTAATGTTCTCTCTATATTTCGTATATTTGATAAAGGTGCTTTTTTCTCTGAACCTTCAGGATTAAATTCATCATAAAAAGAGCAGTATGCAACCATTCCCTCAAAATTTTTTAAGGCTCTTTGATAAAAGGGAGTGTTTACAGAACTCTCATCTGTTATCTGATCTATAAAATTTTGAGCTTCCTCTTTTGAGCTAAAAATATTTGTGTTGTTTTTTTGAGACTCGACAACTTTTGTAAACTCCTCTATGTGCATCGCTCTATCTAGCGAATTTTTGTAATCATCTTTTTTATTACGAATTGCTATATTTTGATAGTTTTGAAGGTTTTCTTTTCTATGTTGTGTTAGAACCATAGAAGGGAGGGCATATTTTTTATCTTCATACTCTTTGGAATTTTTACTTACTGCTTCATTTATCACTCCATCTTCATTTGAGATGGAGAACATATTGTTATATCCTCTATCTGTCAAGATAGAGTATGTGGCATACACAAACTCTTCTTTAGAGAGGTTTGTACCATTCACAGCTTTTTCTCTTACACTATAAACATCATTAAATTTAAAACTATTGAGATATTTTGTAGGGTCTGATATAAACTCTTGAGTAGAGATATTATAATCTACATATACTTTTCTTGCATTTTTGTTTCTAACACTCTTTCGCTCATTCTTTCGCCTAGAACTTCGTGCATCTCGCCTCTCTTCGGCACTGTTAGGTCCAGAAAAGACAATACTGTTACTTGTTAATTCTTTAAAAATAGTTCTCTCTTCTATTTCATTTAACTCCAATAGAGAGAAACCGATACTGTTGGAGCCTATATCTAAACCTAAAACTTTTTTACTAATCATCTTCTCTTTCACCCTTAATGTTACTTTCTTAGTACCTATAACATCTCACAAAAAAATTATAACTAGTTTAACTAAAATAGCAACTAAAAAATTTAAGATTACTTATTATCAATTAATCATCCCACATTTTCATCAGGACAAGTGCAAAAAATGCTATAAAAGAAGCCACTAAAAAAGTATAGGCAGGAAAATACTCATACACATAGCCAAAAACAAGTGCCCCCACAAAACCGCCTAAACCAAAGGTAATGCCTGAGTAAAACTGCTGTGCAAGGACTTTGCTTTTGTAAAACTGATGTAAGTAGCTGATAGATGCGGTGTAAAATAGAGCAAAAGAGAGGGCATGCAAGGATTGTGCAAAAAAGAGGATGAGTAAGTTTTGCGGATACAAAAAGAGTAAAAACCAACGAACAACTGCAGAAAAAATTGTTACTTCTAAAATACTCAGAAGATTAAAATGAAGAAATTTTCCCTGAAGATAAAGCATCACAATCTCAACAAGCACCCCAAAAACCCAAAGATTAATCGTCATCTCTAAACTGATACCATGTGCCGTTTCATACAGCGTAAAGAAGTTATAAAATGCTCCAAAACTCATCTGCATCAACATCAAACTCAACCACAATTTCCAATGAGTAAAAAGTTTTATATCGTTTTGTATCTCTTGTTTTTCTACATTATTTTGATGACTTTTCAAAACCAAAACAAAAGCAAAAACTGCCGTTACTGCTGTCAATGTCAGTAAATAAACTAAAGCAGTATCTATAGAATCAAGATACTTCACTAAAACCAAAGCTACTAAAATAAACCCTATCGAGCCAAAAAGCCGTACTTTTCCATACCGTGCTTTTCCCAAATACTCCAATGCAATACTCTCAATATAGGGTAAAATAAGGCTCATGCCAATCCCTAAACCAATGTTAGAGAAAAAAAGTGCATAAAAATGATGAATTGAAAAATAAAACGCAAGAGCACTCAAAAACATAATAATAATTGAGAGATTAAAACTCTTTGCATCTAAACGCAACTGCTTCATAAATGCAAAAGGCAACACAAAACGCACAAGGGGTGCAGCCCCTAAAATAAGGCCTATTTCACTTGGTGAGTACTGAGCCATCGCCAAAACTTTTGGCAAAAAAATCACATACACACCTACAATTGCAAAATAAAAAAAATAGAAAAAAGCAAGTAAGATTGACATAGCGAAATTATACTACATTAACTTTCTGTTTTCCATACATTAGCTGAGCATTTACTGAATGTTACTATAATTTTTTATCTCAATTATGTTGCCCCCTTCATAAGAGAGTCAAAAACTCCTTGTAATTTTCAAACATGCCTAAGTTATAATGATTAAACTTAGGTTATGTTACACTTCCCTTATGAAAATCATTTTAACTACTTTAAATTCTCGATTTACCCATAGTGCTATTGGACTGCGTTACCTCTATGCCAACATGCAAGAACTCCAACAAAAGACACAAATTTTAGAATTTAGTATTAATGATGCTATCCAAACTGTGGCGGAAAATATTTTACTCCATAAGCCAAGTATTGTTGGTATTGGTGTTTATATTTGGAATGTGAGTGAAGTGGCGGAACTCATTCACATTCTCAAAAAAGTTTCTCCCCAAACAACACTTATTTTAGGTGGTCCAGAGGTTACATACACCCCTTTTCGTGTCAATCTTGATGATGCTGATTTTATCATTAAAGGCGAAGGGGATACTGCATTTTATATGCTGTGTAAACAGATTATTGCAGGCAAGGCACCAAGCGAGAGAATCATTTCTATGACACTCCCTAAACTCAAAGAGTTGCAACTCCCTTATGAATTTTATAGCGATGATGATATAAAAAACCGCTATATTTATGTAGAAGTCTCACGAGGTTGCCCTTTTGAGTGTGAATTTTGCCTCTCTTCTATGGATGAGAAAGTACGTGCATTTAATCTCGATGCTATTTTAGAGGAGTTTGAGAAGTTATGGATGCGAGGTGCGAGAAACTTTAAGTTTGTAGACCGCACATTTAACCTCAACATCCGTACAGCCAACAAGATACTCGATTTCTTTTTAGCAAAAGAAGAACCCTACTTCGCCCATTTTGAGGTAATTCCAGACCATTTTCCAGAATCCATCAAAGAAAAAATGAAACTTTTTGCGCATGGTGCCTTGCAACTTGAAATCGGCATTCAAACCCTCAACCCCTCAGTAGCAAAAAATGTCTCCCGTGTTTTAAATCTTGACAAAATCCATGAAAATGTCCGTTTTTTACAAGAGCAAACGCAGGCACACATTCACTTAGACCTAATTGTCGGACTTCCGGGGGAGAGTTTAGAGAGTTTTGGAAAAAATCTTGATGCCCTTGTGGCATTAGCCGATTGTGAGATTCAAATTGGAATACTCAAAAAACTCTCCGGAACATACATTAAACGCCACGATAGTGACTTTGAAATGGTTTATAGCGACATTCCTCCCTATGATATTTTGAAAAATTCCGAACTCTCTTTTTTAGATATTCAAACAATGAAACGTTTTGCCCGTTTTTGGGATTTGACATACAACAGTGGTAATTTTAAACGCAGCATCCCTCTCTTGTGGAAAGATGAAAGTGTTTACGCGAATTTTTATGCTTTTTCTTTATGGATATACGAGCAAACTGCCTCCACTTGGAAAATCTCACTCCAAAGACTGGGAGAACTCCTTTTTACCTACCTTACAGAGGTGAAAAAACTTCAAAAAGAGGCAGTGGCCACACCAATGCTTGAGGATATGATGAAACTCAAAGGCAGAGCTATCCCAAGCTACCTCAAACCCTATGCCAAAGAGTTTCAAGCCAAGGCAAAACTTGGAACATCAGGCTTTAACAAAAGACAAAATTAATACCCTATGCACTTACACAAACTCTTTTTTATTTTCATACTTTTTGTCTCTCTCTCACATGCACAACTGATTGATACTGCACTCGTCAAAAAAGCAGAAAAAAAGTACAATAGTTTTGCAAAAAATCGTTTTATTGACATCAATACCACACTTTTAGAAGCACTCAAAGATGCTAAAACCATAAAAAAACTCAATGTTGTCAATACCTGGGTCAATCAGATTCGCTATGCAAGTGATAAAAAAGTGTATAACAAGAGTGATTATTGGGCAACACTCTACCAATTTGTCGGTAAAGGCAAGGGCGATTGTGAAGATTACACCATTACAAAATACTATATCTTAAAAAATTTAGGTGTCGATATACACCGTATGAAGTTTGCGTATGTCATTTACAAAAATAGAAAAGGCAAAAAAATCTCCCACATGGTCCTTGTCTATTTTAAACTTGCCAAACCAAAAAAAAGAGAGGACATTCTCATTCTTGACAACAATAACAGGCGCATTTTACCCGCATCAAAACGACCTGACATCATCAAAGTAATTAAAATGATTAATGGCGATACCGGTGCAAAATCAAAAAAATGGAAAAAACTAGAAAAAAATATGAAAAGGAAATTATTATGAGTTTATTTAAACAGATGGCACTTGCCATTGCATTGATTATTATTGTTTTGCTTGGGTCTGTGATGAGTCTTAATTATCAATCATCTAAAAAAGATATGATTGAAAATCTCTACCAAACAAGTGTCAATAACATCTCTTCACTTAGTAGCCAACTTGCCCAAGAAGCAAATGACCCTGCACTTATAAGCAGTATTATCGATGCTGAGTATGATAGCGGGTATTTTAAAAAAATCGCTTATGTCACAACAGATGGCACATTTCATTATACAAAAGAGGATACAAACAGTGTTGAGGGTGTTCCTCAGTGGTTTATTGCGTTTAGCAATATTCATCTCAAAAGTGTGAGTGTTGATGTGAGTTCTGGCTGGGAGATTCTTGGGAGACTAGAGCTACAAGGCGATACTGGCATTGTATATAAAGCACTCTATAAAATAGTTACACAACTCTTTTACATCTTTGTCATTGCGGTGACACTCTCACTTTTCATCTTGAGTATCATGCTTAAAATACTCCTCAGACCCTTAAAAAAAGCACAAAAACAAGCCGAAGCCATTGCCAAAAACCAATTTATTTTACAAGAGAAAATTCCCTACACCACAGAATTTCGTGATGTTGTTTTAGGCATGAACAGTATGGTTTCTAAACTCAAAGTCATTTTTGACAAAGCAAACACAGCACTTCAAGAGCAAAAAGAAAAAGAGTACACAGACCCAATAACACAACTCAAAAAACAGAAATATCTCCAAGATAAACTGCCTGAATTTTTAAAAATCGATGCACACTCCAAAGGGGGTGTTTTTATGTTGCTTGGCATCCAAGGTGTGATTGAAGCCAATGATTTACTCGGACATGAAAAAGTGGATCTCCTCTTTAAAAAATTTGCAGATATACTCCGCGAAAATACAAAAGAATTTAAAGAACACATCATCGCAAGAGTAGAAGGCACAGAATTTGCACTTTTTCTTCCTAATTGTCCTCTCTCTATAGCCAAAGAGCATGCCAACATAATTTTACGAGCATTTCAACATTTTATACAAGAGTATCAACTCAATGAAGATGTCACTTTTCTCGCTGTTGGCATATATGAGTATAATTACCAAGAGAACATTGACACTCTCCTTACAAAGGCAAAAGACATTCTTTTTGAAGCAAAAAAGTCACCACAAAAAATATATATTGAAGCATCAGAAACTTTAAATGAAATGATGGATGCCCAGAGATGGAAACAGGTACTCACAAGCGCCATACAGTACTATCAATTCCAATTTTCACCATGGAAAACACTCAATTCAAAAAACAAACAACTTGTCCATTATGCCCTGAGTCTCACCCTTAAAGCCGACAAAACCTACTCCTACAACCAATTTATGGCACCAGCCAACCAACTTGGACTCGGCAATGACATCTATAAAGTAGCACTCAATATTCTTCTTAAAACTCCCGATAAACAGCTCCACAATAGTGTTTGCTCGCTGCGACTTCCTTTTGAATTTTTAACACAAAGCACAAGCTACGATGATATACAAACCCTGCTCAACCAATATGCTCGCAGACTCCCCCTAACACTTATTATTGAGATGCCTGATAAATTTATGCGAACAGAGACACAACTTGTACAAAAATATAAAAAACTTTTAGAAAAATTTCATATCGAACTTGGGATTTTTGAGTTTATCGGAGAGAGTCATGACTATCAGTACCTCCAAACATTGCGACCCCTTTATATAAAAGCAGATGTGCAGTACTACCTTTCACAAAGCACTCAAAGCCTCTCAGCACTCAAACTCGTGAGTGACAGCATAGGAATTGAGCTTATAGCAAGCGGGGTCATGGATACAGCTAGCTTGGAGGAACTCCAAAAGAGAGACATTTATACCATACAAGGAAGAGTTACAGAGCATTTAAATACCGCGCGAATTTAAACCTCGCATCATGGCATCGTTAATCTCTTTTGTATATTCAGGATTGTTTTTTTCCAAATCATTCATAAATTGAATGATGATTTTTTTATTGGCATTTTTATGCCGGCATAATTTAAACACCAAATCCATATAAACATCCGACTCAGGATGCGCACGTAAACCTAACTTTTTATGCATTGTAGGATAATACTTCATGATGAGTTCTAAAGCCTCTTTCAGTTCTTCTGTGCTACTTCCCTTTTGCTTGATAACGGCAGAGAGTTTTTCAAAACTATGGGCATCTTCTACAACTTTTTGTGCTGCTGCTTCTTCTTTTTTCACTTTTTCTTGCTCTTTTTTCTGCTTTTTTCTAGAAAAAAGCAGTGCTAAAACTAACAAGCCTAAAACAACAACTAAACCAACGATGGATTTAAACAATAAAACAACATCCATTTATATTCCTTAAAATTTACTATAAATATGTTAATCTTTTTTTATTACATGTTCTACATATATATCTTTGTACTTTTTAGCAGTAGGGTAGGAAACCTTAGCCTCTTTAGATACCGAATAAAC
>WFQD01000012.1 GCA_015487265.1 Sulfurimonas sp.
CCATATCTTTAAAAAAGACTTCATTAAGCTCATAGTCATAATTCTGACCACTATGCACAAGTATATGTTCTGTGTACTTTTCAAGTTCTGCGATGACACGACTTAATTTTATGATTTCAGGTCGAGTTCCGACTATTGTCATTATTTTTTTCATTGTATAACACCGAACTCTTTTAGATCTTCTTGTATCTCTCGTAGTTTAAGCAGCATCTCTTTCATCTCTTCTTCATTTAATCGATATGTATTATGGGAGTGATAATCTTCCGCTTCAGTAATCACTTCTCCCTCAACAAAATATTTATTGTAATTCAAATCCCTGCTGTCAGATGGAATTCTATAATACTTTTCCATATCTTCGGCATTCACCATCTCTTCTCTAGTGAGCAATGTTTCATATAATTTCTCACCATGTCTCGTTCCTATTATTTTCACAGTGTGCTCTGAACGATTTAAAAGATTTTTCAAGCTATGTGCTAAAAGTTCAATCGTAGCTGCCGGTGCTTTTTGCACAAAAATATCTCCGTTTTTTCCATTTTTAAAAGCAAACATTACTAAATCAACGGCATCATCCAAACTCATCATAAATCGGGTCATATTTGGATCTGTAATAGTAATATCTTCACCATTACGGATCTGATTTATAAAAAGAGGAATAACAGAACCACGACTAGCCATAACATTTCCATAGCGAGTACAACAAATCACAGTCTCACTATCATCAAGATTTCTACTTTTTGCAACAGCGACCTTTTCCATCATCGCTTTACTTATTCCCATCGCATTTATGGGATAAACTGCTTTGTCTGTACTAAGCACGATGACTTTTTGAACTTTATTTTTAACTGCAACATTTAAAACATTTTCAGTACCTACAACATTGGTCTGCACAGCCTGCATAGGATAAAACTCACAAGATGGAACCTGCTTCAATGCTGCTGCGTGAAATACAAAATCAACATCATACATAGCATCTTCCAACGAGTTTACATCACGAACATCACCTATATAAAACTTTAACTTCTCATTATTATATTTTTTCCGCATATCATCTTGTTTTAACTCGTCACGAGAAAAAATTCGTATCTCTTTTATATCGGTATCTAAAAAATTACGAAGAACAGCATTTCCAAATGAACCTGTACCACCTGTTATTAACAGTACTTTATCTTTAAACATTCTCCACCTTTTTAAAAACATCTACAATACTCTGATACTTTTTCTTTTCATTATTTATGATGTATTGTTGATTTTTTCTTATTATATCTTGTACTTCATTAGGTTCTGATGAAAGAATGTTTTCAATCGTTTTCACTAATGAGTCAGTATCAAATAATGTATAAGTGTATATATCTTGGCCATAAACACTTTTTGCATAAGACTTATCAGGAGTAATAGCTATGATACCATTTTGTATAGCTTCTATTACATGCAGCCCTAATGTTTCAATAACAGATGTTGATATTAAAATAGTGTTCTTTCTAAAAAGCTGACTTGCTTCTTTTTTAGTGTCTATATATCCTAAAAAATTTGTTTTATCGTCCAATTCTTTATTCCACAAATACGAACTGTGAAGCTGTTTTTTTGTTAATGTAACATCAATTTCAAAATCAAGATTATTGCTATGTAAAACAGTCATAGCTTCTGTAAAATCTAAAAAGTTTTTATGTAAGTATTCAAAATGCGGACCTACGATATATAAAATTCGTACTTTTTTGGAAAAATCATATGCCTTTGGTTCTAGAAAAGATAGAGCTGAAATATCTATATCACTTTTTATAAAAAACTCTTTTTGACTCACATCTAAAAAGTCACTCATGGCTTTTTGTACATGAATAGACTGCACCTCAACATACTTTACCCGTCGTAGCATAGTATGAAAAACTATTCGTTTTAAAAGTACCTGTTTAAACAATTTCAAATATTCTCGTTTTTTCCAATAAATACTATCTATCTTTTTTGAGTAAAAAAGCAGATTATGAACTTTTACAAGTTGAGGAATACCAAGAAAAAACTGAGCGGAACCAGAAAAATTGTAAACAAAATCTATATTCTTCTGTTCCACTAC
>WFQD01000013.1 GCA_015487265.1 Sulfurimonas sp.
ATTAAAAGTTTTTCTTGACTTAGTATTTTTTTTCGGATACAATTACATATACAAAGGATAGCAGATGAAAAACATACTAATGAACGTAGAAATGACAAAAGCAATTCTTGATGGTCGTAAAACTCAGACAAGAAGAGTTGGAATAACAAATCACGGAAGATATATTATAGATGATAATTTGCTAAAAAGTTACAAGTTAGCTAATCAAGATATCTTAAAATGTGGAAAATATCAAAAAGATGAAGTAATATGGGTTAGAGAGCCGGCAAAGATTGATATGTGTTTTACAGAAGATATACATTTTCACTATCTTGCAGATAATAAGACTTCAAGGCTGAATATTCCTAAGCGATTCATAAAAGATGGTTTTGTGGTAGATTGGATGGCTCATTGTAATGGTGTACCGAATGGATGTCTAAAAGAAATGGCTCGTATCTTTTTAAAGATTACGGATGTTAGAGTAGAGAGATTGTCCGAATTAACAATCTCTGATATTTACAAAGAAGGATATAAAACAAAATATGCAGATGCTAAAGATAATTTTATCCCTCTTAATGCGCCACATGATTGGTATGAAAAATTATGGAACAAAACAGCTCCAAAAGGTTGCAAATGGGAAGATAATCCTTATAATTTTGTCTATGATTTTGAAAGAGTGAATCGAGATGGGGATAAACTATGAAAGATACGAAAACAATAATAGTAACAGTTGCCACAAATAGAGTTGGCTCTAAAGTGGAGCTTGAGTTAGAGGTTGATATTGATGCCACTGAGGAAGAAATATCAAAAGAAGCCATGGAGCTTATAATAGAAAATATTGAATTTGCTTGGTGGGAGAAACAAAATGCAGAATAAAACAATTATAGACAGAATTTACAAAAACAGCTCAATTAACCACTTTTTCTTTTCTGAAAATGAAGATTTTTTTAAAGCTTTTTGGAAGCATAAAGAGAGTAAAAATGAATCAGAGTTGTTTGACATAAAAACATTACACATGCGAGAAGTCATTATTAAAGATGAGTTTCAAAATACAAGTGATGTGATCGATGAAATTGTTAAAAATATTTGGACTCCAATTGATGTAAAAAATATCAACAAAGGCATTTTAGAGATTGCTAAGATTTTTGGAGAGAGATGTGTAAGAACCGATTATCTTTATATAAAAAATGCAGATAAAATTTTCACCTTTGACAATGAAGAAAAAGACGAAACACTCTCTTATTTGCAAACAATAGCCTCTTTATCTGGCATTAGATTTTTATTTATTGGTGATGTCTCTTTATACAAAAATCTGAAAAAACACAAAAATTTCTTTTCTCCTTTTTCTTTTCATGGACTCGGTGATAGTAAACTCAAAAAATACATCAAAGATAGTAGCGGCAAAAAAGTATGCGAAACTTCAACAGTTTTACTTGGAAGTATTGATGCAGTCGTTAAGAGTAAAAAAATAAAATCACTCCATGACACGATTATTGATGTATTGCCTGTAGATAATAAACTCGGACAGTATGTGTCATTTGATAAAAAGAAAGGTATTTTGTTTTGGAATATAGAAGATTTATTGTTTGTGGAGCGATTTTCTTCCGATGAACTTAAAAGTTCAATTAAAACGCTAAAATATGAAGATGCAAACATCTATGTTGTTACTGATGATAATAGACGAATTTTTATATCAAGCGGTTGGGAAAAAGAAGACAAATGTTATTTTAAAGAGTATGCAACCTTTCTTGAAAACGACACACTTGGGGGTGTTACAATCGAAAACGAGAATATCTTTGCAGACAATATCAAAAAGATATTCTCAATCGCTGTTTTAAGGGGTGACACATCATCGAGATATCAAAACCTTCGTAATGAGATTTCACCTTTAGTCCGCATCAAAAGACCAAAAAGTGATACACTGTATCAATTTGTTACTCTCTACAAAATCAAAAATACTAATGCTATCTATCTTGATACAGAAGGCATACTAAAACACGACTTGGAAATTGAAGGCACAAAGCCCGAAGAGATTGAGGAAAGAATACTGGGTGACATCAAAAACAGCATTTTCACTATATCAAAAGACAATGAAATGATTATTAAAAATACAGGGCATGGATTTGTTAGTAGAACCAAGATTGACAAACTTCATATTATTACTCCACCTGAAAAATCAGAAGAGTATATAAAACAGTTTACAAACTTAGAAAAATCGTATGACGGGTACGAAAAAACACGACATTTAGAGACAATGTTTCGTGATGACATAGAGTTTGTTGTTGCAGATAACACGGCAACAGATACCGTAAAGTCCATGGATGGGTATGAGATGATTCCTTTTGGATATTTTGTGTCAGCTAAAGAAGTTGAGACGAAGGATATTATAAAAACTCATACCACAACGACAATTTCAAAAGATTAATTTTACAAAGCAACAACTAGAGCCGAATAAAAAACTATCGCAGGAGTAAACGAAATGAATGATTTAGAAAAATTGCAACACTACATGACAATAGGTGGATTTAAAGAGTATAAAGATATAGCAAATTTCTTAGAAGTATCCCCATCGAGAGTGAGTGACTGGAAAAAGAATGGTAGGGTTCCAAAAAAACATCTTGATAAGCTTGGAGAAAAATATGGTTTTATTTTAGGTTCACCCAATGAGGATTATGAAAATAAAAAATATGAAAAAAGAAGAAAAGAAAGTGAAAAAAATAGTCCAGAACTCTTAACGCAAAGAATGGAAAAAGGAGGAAGAACAGCAGGTGCATATGCCAAAAGTAATGGTTTACAAACAACAGCAGTAAGAAGATTACTAAATGGAAAAACAACAGGTTGCACCCGAAACAGTGACAAACAAGGTTCTACTTATGAAGTTTTAAAATGCTTTAAAAGGGATGGAATATGGC
>WFQD01000014.1 GCA_015487265.1 Sulfurimonas sp.
AGGTCATAGCTTCCCATCCGACACGGTTATGTTATGATAACACTGAGTTAAGGTACTGAAATACATAGATAAAGACCGAATAGTTTTAAAATAAAACGAGCTGTTCGGTCTTTGTTTCTTCATTATTTTGCTTTTTTCCAACAAGAATTTTTGTCCGTTCATATTGTTTATCTGTTATCTGCATCGCACGGATAGCACCCTTTTCGGGCAAAACTGTCTGCAATCTCTGCATATGTTTATCGATTCGATCTTTACCATTACAGATTCGTGCATATACGGAAAATTGTATCATCATATAACCGTCTTTCAAAAGAAAATTACGAAAACGTGTTGCCGCGCGGCGTTCAGGCTTGGTCTTAGTTGGTAAATCAAAAAATACAAATAGCCACATAAATTTATCCTTTTTTGCTGTCATCTCACGCTCTTTTTTATATTTATTTTTGGTAACAGCAGAAGTGCAGGACTTTTTCCTTCAATAGCGTTTACAAGACTGGCTGCTAGTTTATCACAAGCATTTGTAATTGTGTGGGTTCCCCCATCTATTAAACATGTGACGTTACCTATATTTGCTAGCTCTTGTCTTACTTCTATGGAAAGCTGGTTATCATCTAGATCAATCTTACCAGTGGTTTTTAAGTCACAAACCATAATATCTACGAATGGCCTAAAAACCTCCATCATGTCATCGGTGAGGTTAAAGGCATTAAGATCATTACAATGATGAATTCCAAAGGTAGGCAATAAACCATAGGCAACTTGTGAACGAGCAACAAAAGCGCGTAGTACAGTATAGCCATAGTTAAGAGCAGCATTTGTGCTGTCATTTGCTCCACGTCTGAAATCTTTCCCCATTAGACGTTGCCAATAATTACGTGCCGCTTGAGCCTCTATATTTTGAGGATCACCAGAAGTAACGCGGCTAACTAAAGCATAAAGTCGCTTTGCTTCATTTTTTCCTGCAAATTTTTCTAAACATATAGCTTGATTATTAATTTTACATTGTACAACGCGTTGCCATAGGCGTTTTTTCAAGCTTTGAGACCATGATAATTGAAGATGAGCAATACGACTTTGCCTTGAGTGAGGCTGAAACGGCAATAATACGCCATTTGGCATATGTTTATCATCGCAAGTTATAACCGCTACGCCTTGTTCCTGACAGGCAGAAAGAATAGTTGAAGATAATGTGATTTGCGGTGATTCTAAGATCAGCGCAGTAATATCCTCAATAGGAAGAGTATAAACTCCGTCATCATTATCAAGATGTAACTGCCCCCGTTTTAAGCTGATCTTTGCTGGGTTTTGAATCATCACACTGCGCCACGCCAAGTCTTTTTTCCTTTTTTATTCTGCTTTTGTTGCCAAAATAATCTACAGAATACTTCTCAAAGGATAATAAAGTTTTAACGCCAAGTCCTTTTCTCATACCATCTTTTCCAAATGATGGGTCTCTGTCATGCGTGCGTATAGATATATTTCCTGTTGCTCGATCCGTGCCAGCATAATATGCAAAAAATTCCTCTTTTTTGCTTTTAATTTTTAATAGATCGTTTTTACAAAGTGAGAATATGAAATCTGCATCATCCATCTCAATCCAGTCTTTTTCATCCTTACCCTGCATAATTGCTTTATTTGGTAATTTGTCTTTTACAAAGTGATGAACATAAATTGGAACAAGGAAATATTTACCATTTTTCTGAAAAACATCTACGCGCACCATATCGCCGTTACTGGCAAGCCCCTCATTGATCTCAATGCCAGATTTTTCATTTGTGATAATACGTATGGATTTTATTTGTGGCGCAGTTTTTGTTGGGTCATTGACAGGCATATAAACAGGATTTGCAAAAGCTTTATCCGCCTTACCCCCATACTCTTCAAGACGTTCTTTCAGAACATTATAGAGCTTAATATTACGCTCTTTATCAACCATGTTTTCTAACATTGATAGTTTTAGAGATTTAAGCTTTACACGCTGTATAACTTTCCCATCTGATTTACGGATACTGCGAATAGTATCTTGATGCGCTGATCCTGTTATTTTGCGTACAGGCATACGGGAGACAAATATCTCATCAACAGCTTCTAAGGCATCATTACGAAAATTATCCCAAGGTTTGGGGGAGAATGGACGCTCTGACGGTTTTTTTCGCCGAGCATCATATTTATTCCAATTAGCAAGCTTTTGCACCATGCTTTGCGTGGAACAAGCTATCACAATAGCATCAAGCGCATGGTGACGGTCATTACTGCGAGTTTTCTTTCCAAAACCC
>WFQD01000015.1 GCA_015487265.1 Sulfurimonas sp.
ATATTTACCAATAGTTCTGTCATTGTGAAAAGATATGATTCTTGAATTTAATTCTTCTTTCTGTTTTGATGAAAGTTCCAATTTATTCTTGTTTATTTTGTATTCTTGAATATTATTATCAACGATAAATTTTAATGTTTTTAAGATTTCATCTTTGGAATTATTAAAAAAATACTATATATCTAGCTCTTCTATGTATAACTGAACCATAATATACTCCAAGAATCAACTTTATTTATATGTCAAGTATTATAGCAAAACTTGGTAAAAATACACCGAAATCATCAGAGCATTGGTACCATATACAAAACACTCATACCATCTGAAAGATAGTGTATAGAAAAAACCATTTCTTCATCCAAGACCCACAGAGTTTTGAATATATCCATTATTTAATAAAGTATTTTCTATTCTTGGATATAACTATTTATTCAAGTAAGATCATAGCAAAGTTAGGCTGATATTTTATAATTGGAGGAACATCGTAAATACCCTGTAAATGTAGCAAAATGTTACTTTTTTAGTGATTTAGAAGATTTAGCAGTAGATAAAAAGAAAATCTATTACTATGATCTGAGCCATTTTTGCCAAGGACTTGTTATATCTTTATATATCTTTCAATAGCAAGTGAACCATGAAAAATTCCCAGTATATCTATAGTTTCACTATCTTTTAAAAAATATGCTATTCTATAATGTCCATAAAGTAAAATTCTAACATCATCTATATCTTGATATTTATATCCTACTTTTGGCATATGTTCTAAAATTTGAGCTTTATCATATATACCTCTGATAACTTTGTTAGCTACATTGACATTATCTTGAGATATATATTCATGAATTTCTTAAAGCCATTTCACAGCTTCACCAGTCCATCTTAATTTTGCCATTGAAGTATTTTTTGTTCCATCTCTTCATTTGATATAATTCTATTATTTTCAGAGTCATCAATCCCTTGCTCTATCATTTTTGCAAAAGCAAGTTCTTTTAAAATTTCATTATAAGATGAATCATCAGGAAGTGATTGAATAATTTTTTCAGCATTTTGTTTTGCTAGAATAGTCATCAGTAACTCCTAATATGTTAATGGATTATTAGATACACAAATTCTTTTTCAAATTTTTTGAGTAAGTTTTTTGCTAACAACCTTATTTAATGAGCCTTGCATAGCAATAAATTTATCTATCTCAAGTTTAACTCTTGGATATAATGACTAAGTTGAGAAATATTTGAACCGCAGGGTCAAATATAACTCTGCAATAATTTGTTATATGCGTGCTTGCAGTGGAAATCTTTCAGGATGTTCTATCATCTCCACACTCAAATCTACATCTAAATTTTCCCAATAAAGATGACCATTCCCAAAACTTTCAACTTTTGTTATATCATTGATTGTTTTATCTTTAAACCAAGGAAATTGCTCAAAAGGTAAAAAAAGTTCTTTATCTCCAACCAACACCCATAATCCATGTGATGAAACATTAGTTACTTCAGCTTCCAAAATGCACCTCCCACGCTTTGATAAAATCGTCATAATATTCTTCGATGATTTTTTCAATCTCTCCCAATTCTTTTCTGGAAAGTTTATAGTTTTTTGCCAGTTCGATTTGAGGTTCAAGCCAAAATTTTGCTTCACCGTGTTGACATTGGATATGAATGTGTTTTCTCAATTCCTCTCTTGAGAAAAAGAAAAATCTGTATCCATTTATCTTTAAAACTGTTGGCATACATTGTCCTATCATTTATATAAATGTATTTTACCATAACATTGAGACCGTTTATTCGGTTGTGTATTTTTTGCATATAACTATTTATTCAACAAATATAATAGAGAAGTTATCCTGATATTTTATAATTGGAGTAACATTTAAATGTAGCAAAATGTTACTTTTTTAGTGATTTAAAAGGGTTTTATACATTTAGCAGTAGATAAAAAGGAAATCTATTACTATCACCTGACCCCTCTTCCGACTCTTCCCCACCGCTTAATTGTTAAGCTCACCAACCCTCTTTATTTATCAAGTCAAATATAACTCTGCAATGATTCGTTATCTCATTCACCATAGTGAGACCACATTCGTAAGATTCTCACTACTTTGTCAGATTCTCTCACTTGATAAACTATCCTATGTTGAATATTTATCCGTCTTGAGTATGCTCCTTTCAAATTTCCGACTAATTTTTCATAAGGAGGCGGATTTTGATATGGATCCTTTTTTAGAATTTCAATCAGCTTTTTTGCTTTTAAAGATAGCTTGGCACTTGAGAGTTTTTTCGCATCTTTCAAAGCAAGTTTGCTATATAGAATTTTGTATTCTACCATTCAATCTCTTCACTAAATTCACTATCTGGGGCATCCATCGCTTCTTTTATGGAAGCTGTCATTCCAGGGATAGAGTTAAGGTATAGTGTTTCTTCAATGGCATTCCAATCCTCTTGTGAAATCATAACGACATTGTTTCTTTTTCCGGTAATCAATATCGGCTCGTGTGTTTGTGCTGCTTCATCCATTAAGGAGTAAATGTTCGCCCTTGCTTGACTCACTGTAATTATCTTTGTCATAGTAAACCTTTTGCTCAATTTTTATAATTGTAACATTTTATATACGCTTTCTAAATAGAGATAATTATTCATTCAACGAACATAATAGCGAAGTTACCCTGATATTTTTCAATTGAAAGGATATTTTAAATAC
>WFQD01000016.1 GCA_015487265.1 Sulfurimonas sp.
ATTGATGATTCTTAAAGCATAAAACTCTCGAATATTTTTTTGGATTTGAGAGAGTGTAGTTGGTTTTGCAGTAACAGGTAAGAGGTTTTTATAGTTTTTTGTATAGAGTGCCTCTATTTTTTTTTGATATTTTGTAATAATCTTGTTGAAAGCTAAACCAAAGGCATGCAGGTCTTTTTTATCTAAGGAGACGAGAATCTCTTTTATCATTAAATTTTGCAAACGCAGGAGTTGGTATGATTTGAGTTGTATTTCATCTCGCAGGTAGGCGTTTTTATTGCCTGCTCGTTTGTTAATAGACATTATTTTTTTTAAAGAGAAAATTTCTTTATCATAAAGATTGGGATGATTTATAAACTCTGATTTATGTATCATCAAGTAATCTAAAGCATTTTTATAAGATGTCTCTTGTAAATCAACAATATTTTGTAACTTCTCTTTACTGATATTATGTTCATCCATCGCATAAGTATATTGTAATTGAGTCTCTATAAATTTTGTATACTTTGCTTTTCCTTGTGCAGAAAGTTGCGTAAGTAAAAGGAGTAAAAGTAAAATGTTTTTCATAAAAAACCTTATTTAAATACCTTCAGCAATCATAGCATCAGCGACTTTTTTGAAGCCTGCAATATTCGCTCCATCTACATAGTTGCCTTTCACCCCATAGTCTTGAGCGGTGAGGGCAACACGTGTACAAATTTGTTCCATAGTAGCCTTGAGTGTCTCATCGACCCTCTCAAATGTCCATTTTGTCATAGAAGCATTTTGACTCATTTCAAATTCACTCACTGCAACACCTCCTGCATTGGCTGCTTTTGCTGGTCCAAAGCAGACATTGTGAGATAAAAAGAGAGTAGTTGCTTCTGGGGAACACGGCATATTGGCACCCTCTGTTACACTGACACAGCCATTTGAAATAAGATTTTGTGCATCAACATCACAAAGTTCATTTTGTGTAGCACATGGAAATGCAGCATAACAGGGGATGTCCCATACTGCATGTCCATCAGCAGGATAGTCAGCAAGAGGAATATAGCGAGCATCAGTATGTACTTTTATATACTCTTCAAGTGAGGCTCTTCTGTTGAGTTTAATATCTTTTAAAAGGTCTAAATCAACACCTCGTGAATCATAAATAGTACCTTTTGAATCGCTACAACTTACAGCAATTGCCCCTATGTGTTGGAGCTTTTCTATGGCATGGAGTGCAACATTTCCTGCACCACTAACAGTACAAATTTTACCTTCTAAAGATTCTTTTCCTTCAAGTTCTAACATCTTTTGTGTAAAGTAAATAACACCATATCCCGTAGCTTCAGGACGCATTAAAGAACCACCGAACATAAATGGTTTTCCTGTTAAAACACCTTCATAGGTTGAGGTGATTTTTTTGTACTCTCCAAATAAATAGCCAATTTCACGACTACCAACACCAATGTCTCCAGCAGGAACATCAATGCGTGGACCAATATACTTGTGTAGTTCAGTCATAAATGCAGAGCAAAATTTCATCACTTCAAAATCACTTTTTCCTTTAGGGTTAAAGTCACTACCACCTTTGCCTCCACCTATAGGAAGTCCCGTTAAGGCATTTTTTAAAATCTGCTCAAACCCTAGAAATTTAAAAATACCTTCATTCACACTCGGATGAAAACGCAGTCCACCTTTATATGGTCCTAAAGCATTGTTAAACTGTACTCTATAGCCAGTATTGACTTGAATAGTATTGTTGTCATCAAGCCAAGTGACTTTGAATTTTATAACTCTATCAGGAACAACAAGCCGTTCTAAAATAGCATATCTTGTATACTTATTGTCTGATTCTAAAAGCGGTGCAATCGAGTAGATTACTTCTTCCATAGCCTGATAAAAGACCTTATTTTCAGCACAGTTACTATTTTCAAATTTTTTAATTTCTTCTTCTGCAATCGACATGAGTATCCTATGTATATTTTTGTATAAGTATATCATTTAAGAAGTAAATAGAAGATTTTAATGGAAGGTGGTCACGGTAAATCAGAACTAAGAGCTTTTTAAACTAAGCACATCTATAGCACCCCAAGCAAAAAGTTTTCTTGATTGAGTTTTATTTGTAATTTTATTCAAGTTTTGCAAATTTATTGCATAGTTTCTAAGAGTTGTTTTGACATAAGGGATTTGTTTAGTCCTAGTTCTATCAAAGTCTTCTTGATAGGCTACATCTTTCACATAGTGAAGTGAATTTTCTATTTTCCAGTGACTGCGAATGATATGTAAGAA
>WFQD01000017.1 GCA_015487265.1 Sulfurimonas sp.
GCGTCAGATGTGTATAAGAGACAGAGCTACAATAATATAAAAGAGAGTTCTGATATTTTAAAATATCTAAGTCGTGATCAAATAAAGTTTAACTATTATGCCCACAAACTCAATTATGACCTTAAAAAGTATCAAACCGAAGTATTGCAATATACCCTCTTAAAAAAAGATTTTACCAAACTCAATGAGGGAAATAACTTTAGTGCCTTCCAATTGACACTAGAGAAACTGCAAAATATTGCACAAAAAACACATCAAGACTCTAAAGATTTTACAAACCTTGTACTGGTGATAAAAAAACGTATCGTTGCATATAAAATAGTACAACATTCTCTTAAGCAAGCAATTCAAGAGGGTGATGTTCAAGACATTCAAGATGCCCTTGTCGGTTTTAATGCTATAACAAGTAAATTTGCCAAAGACACAAATAAATTGATAGATCTTGCAAATTCACAACTCTATACCCAGATTATTATCCTTGGCAAAAGTAATGATGACAACACAAGTATCCTAGCATTTTTATTTATAGTCGCTGTATTTCTCATCATCTTCTCCGCATACAAATTTGCACAGCTTCATGAAAAAGTTCGCGAGCAGCTCCAGCGTGCCCAAAAAGCGGAAGAAGAGCTCAAAGAGGCACAGGTGCAATTGCTTAACTACAATACACAACTCGAATCAGAGATTACAAAAAAAACAAAAGAGCTACATGAGAAAATCTATACACACTTTCTCAGTGGTCTGCCAAACAGAAACAAACTTTTTGAAGATGTAATCACCTATAAATTCACCCATATTGCCATCATCAATATCGATAAATTCCAATCATTTAATGATGTGTATGGTGAAGAGATGGGTAATGTTGCTCTCCAAATGAGTGCTGATTTTTTACAACAAGATTTGCAAAACAGCGATATGTACCTCTATCATATAGGTGGTGATGAGTTTGTCATCGCATCAAATGCAGGAGAACATCTCTCACAAAACCAATTTATTGCTACTATTGAAAATATTCTCAAACGTTTTAGAGCTGAGACATTTGTACATGAAGATAAAAGATTTCAGTTTAACATCAGTGCCGGTATCGCATTTGGCAAACCAAACAAAAAGATTTTGGCTTATGCGGATATGGCACTAAAAGATGCAAAAAAACGCAACATTCAACTCTCTGTTTTTAATGAGGATAAAGAGCTTGAAAAAATTCATCAAGAGGATATTGAGTGCCATAAAAAACTCCTCTATGCACTTGAAAACGATAAAGTTGTCTCTTATTATCAACCTATTGTCCCTATTCAAGATGGCACGCAAAATCCAACGAAATATGAATCGTTAGTACGTATCATCGCAGAGGATGGGCAGGTTATTCCACCGTTTAACTTTATTAAAGTTGCCAAAAATGCACGTATCTACTACAAAATTACACGTACTGTAATCAACAATGCACTCCACACCATAGAGAAATATCAAATTCCGTGTTCTATCAACTTTTCACTCACCGATATTGACAACCAACGCACTATCAAATACTTTTTTTCAAAACTCCACGAGTTTAAGTTCAATGAACTTCTTACAGTGGAACTCCTGGAGACTGAAGATTTTCAAGATTATCAAAAAGTATATGATTTTTGTATGGATGTTCGCTCATATGGTGTGAAGATTGCCTTAGATGATTTTGGAAGCGGATATTCTAACTTCTCCCATATCCTCCATCTCCCAGTTGATTTTATCAAGATAGATGCTTCGCTAATTTCTAACATTGATAGAGACCACAACTCCCGTATCATGGTAGAGACCATCGTAGATCTTGCCAAAAAACTCCATGTTGCTACCATAGCAGAGTTTGTATCTAGTGGAGAGATTTTAGCAGTTGTTAAAGAGTTGGGGGTTGATTATGCTCAGGGGTATTATCTCGGTAAACCACTCGCTATTAGTGAGTATATTAAGAGATAATCTCTATCGATTCAATCTGTTTTACAATCCTCTCAAACTCTAAAGCATAATCAAATGAGCTGTTTTGCTCTTTTGCCATATTTTCCATCTCACTTGATGCTTTTTGAAGATTTTCTATCCTAAAGTTACCACTTGACCCTTTAATACTGTGTGAAAGCAGTGCTATGTTTTTGTAGTCAAGCTCATCAATCGCTTGAGATAAATCTGGTAAAATCTTTTGCATCTTTTTCAAAAATAAATCAAGTAACATCACAAGTTCATCTCTTGTAAGCATCAACTCTTTCATCAGTTGATCTGCATCCAATCCAACTATCTTATTCTCCAGATATTGCGGCTTAATCTCTTGAATTTCAAGTGCACTAACCGTAGCTACATGATCTACTTTTAGGTAGGATGAAAACACCTTTTCTATATCTTTTAATACTATTGGCTTCCCTAAAAAAGCATCAAATCCACTTACAAGCCCTCTCTCGCGTGCCCCTTTAATCACATTTGCAGTAAGTGCGGAAATAGGGGTATGAACAAGCCCTTTGGCATCTTCATATGCAAGAATGTGACGTACCGCTTCATTGCCGTCCATCACAGGCATCTGCTCATCCATCAGTATAAGGTCGTAACTGTTGAGCTTAAAAAGTTCAAACGCTTCAAGACCATTGTTTGCGAGTTCAAAGCTCAAACCATATTTTTGCAATACAATTTTAATAAGTTCTTGATTTGCTTCATTATCTTCTGCTACAAGAATATGCCCTTTAAATTTTTGCTGTTTTTTCGATGCAGGCATTGCTTCTACATCATTAAAGAGTAACTCTTTAAATGCGGTGTAAATCTTTGAGCAGTAGAGTGGAAAGCAGATAGATTGAATATGTGCGTAGGGCTCATACACATCATACTGCTTGCTCATAAGTGCAATATGATGCTGATTTGACTCTACAATCTTTTGGCGTGTCATCTCATCGAGTGATTCATGGACAAATATTCTCACATCACAATCTTTACTAAAACGCTCCACTACACTTATATTCATATCAAATGTGGTTGCATACTCCATAAATGAATCTATTTTATAACGGTTTTGTTCATTTTGTACCAAAAACTCCAAACGTAACTTTTGAAACTCTTCGATTCCATCAAATGACATAAGAGATTTATCATGAACCTCTATCGGAATCTGCATCCAAAACAGACTCCCCTCTCCCACTTTAGAAGAGACATCAACACTACCATTCATATGTTTAGCCAACTGACTACAAATAGAAAGTCCCAAGCCTGTTCCACTGTAATCTTTTTGCTCATTCACCTGTGTTGCCTGTGCAAAAGCAGAGAAAATCTTCTCAACCTCCTCTTCTTTAATTCCAATACCGGTATCTTGAACACTGATTTTAAGTTGGTCATTATGACAAACAACATCAACATGGACTTTTCCACCGGCAGGAGTAAACTTAATAGCGTTACTTAAAAAATTTGAAAGTATCTGCTTAATACGTAAAGGATCTGCCATAATCCCCTGAGGGATACGTGGGTCTATAAAAGAGGTAATAGTGATATCTTTAGAGGTTGCACTTGCTATAAAAAGTTCTAGCGTATGGCTTATCTCATCATGAATTGAAAAAATCTTAGGTTCAATGGTAAACTCACCACTGCGAAGTTTTGAAAAGTCTAAAATATCATTAATAATACTTAAAAGATTCTCCCCACTGCTATGGATAATCTCAAGATAATTTCTATGCTTTTTGCTCAAATCTTCCTCTATAAGAAGATTTACAAATCCCAAGATTGCATTAAGCGGTGTACGTATCTCATGAGACATATTGGAGAGAAAGTATTCACGTGCTTGCGATGCTTGAAGTGCTTCTTGTCTCGCATCAATGAGCTTTTGAAAAATAGTGTCAGTATAATATTTTAAGATACCACGAAAATTTTTATCGAAGATATAAGAGATTTCATCAAAAAGTCTCTTAGAATTAAGTCTTGCATCATACGAAAAATCAATCATAGAACGACGAAAATGGCTACAAAGCTCAAAAAGTTCATCTGCACTAATCTCACGATTCTTAAGGTAAACCATAAGCTCTTGCATAACCGGGCAGTTACCAATTTCTACCTTTCCTGCGATTACACCCATAAAATAATCAAACACACCACTTGCATAATTAGAGATAAAATACTCTTTATCTATCTTGTGTTGCTGTAATATTTGAGCCGGTGTTTTATACTCCACCCATTGCTCTAAAATTTTTGTTTTATTATCTATAAATCTATACTGTGCTGCTACAAGAGAGGGGATATCTATCTCCAATGAGCTCATATTAGCCTTTCATAAAGAAAAATGATACACCCATAATCACAGAAAGCTTTACAAATATTATTACTGTTGTACCTATAATATTACCTATTTGGCATGAGGTACATGAGGTGTACTTTTTACCCTCATATTGTGCATAAAAAAAGTAAACAACACTTAAAGCAAGTACAATGTATGAAGCATAAAGTTGATAACTCCACAACGATTTTTTAACAAAGAAAGAAACAATGAAGTTTACAACCATTGCAATCATGGCAATGTTAATCACTTTAGTAATTTTATCTCGCTGAAACGTTGTTGGACAATAATCAAGTGTGCCCACATCGACACCGTATTCTAAAGCCGTCTCAAAACGCTCACGCTGTTCTTTATCCATACGATGCAGATATGTAGCTCCAAAAGTATAATCAAGTTTTCTCTGAATGATGATGGCGAGTTCTCCATCTGCACGCAGAGAATTATCTTTGCCATCTCTATCTTGATACACTACACTAATCTGCTCATACCGTTTAATCTTCGCTTTTTGTCCAGGATAATATGCAGTTACCTCTTCACTCTCAACACTCCCACTATGTCCTATAAGACGCGGATTTACAAGTTCTAAGAAACTATCATCTTCTT
This sequence comes from Sulfurimonas sp., assembly GCA_015487265.1. Classification (GTDB taxonomy): domain Bacteria; phylum Campylobacterota; class Campylobacteria; order Campylobacterales; family Sulfurimonadaceae; genus Sulfurimonas. The sequence continues at coordinate 4,871 of WFQD01000017.1, forward strand.
GTTTTATCACAATCACATTATGATAATCACCAATCTGAAAAGCAGCAAGGGCCTTGAGATTATTTTCAGTTATAGTATCTTTAAGATCTTCTATCAATGAAAATAATGTTGTATCAAAAAGACGTACATCGGTTGCGTATTTTACACTCAAAGGTGTCGGGTATGTGATAATATCTTTTATCATAAAAGACCTTTATTTTGGAGAGGTTTGACACCAAAGCAGTTCTGCTTTGGTATCGGTAATATAATGAAGATTAGTGACTTTTACCTACAACAACAATCATCTTGATGTTAATTGCTACAAATCTAATAAACTGCCAAATAACACACGTTCTCATTTTTCTAGCAAATGAGCCAGGAATCATAGTACGGTTAAAATCATCACTCTTTTGAAAGTTAAGTTCTTCTTTTTTCATTGTTTTTCCTTTTATTTTTTCTATTTTTATTCTGGAATCAGAGTCCAACCTGGATTGAGTTTCGCTTTATAGATAAAGAGATAGTGTAAAATATGTTTAATCCAGTGTCCAGCA
>WFQD01000018.1 GCA_015487265.1 Sulfurimonas sp.
ATTAATTTCCTATAAAATTTTGCAACTCTTTAATGGCTTCATTGCTCTTGATATAAAATTTAATCTCTATACGACGTGATTTGTCTTTATCTTCTTTGCCATATTTATCATAAATTGGTTCTGCAAATGAACGTCCACTTGCTGTGATGTATTTTCTAAAAAGTTTTCGTTTGTGTGGGTATTCTTTAAATAAAAACTCCATTACAGAGAGTGCACGTTGTTGTGATAGATAAAGATTGTACATATACGATCCATCAGAGTTTGTATGACCTTCTATCACGATGGTATCTATGTATTTACTTATCTGTTTGTCATTAAGTAGTGTATCTATATAGCGTGAAAGATCGGTACGAAGTTGTTTTTTCGCTGCTGGCTTGAGTGTTGACTTTCCTTGATTGAACAAAATATTTGATGAAAAACGTAGTGCACCGCTTTTTGGATCTATCTGTACAGAATGACCGAGCTTTTGTTTGAGTCTTTGCACTACTTTGACTTTTATCCCTGTTAAATTACGTATCTTAGTTTTGGTAATGTTAAGGTCTTCAACCACTTTCTGATAAGCGCGTTTGTTAAGAAGGAGTGCTTTTTCCAGCTGTGCCAACTCTTCATCTTTAAGATGCAGGGATATATCTTTTTGCTCTATGAGCTGTTTTGAAGTGTTTAAGTCATTTTTGAGATGCACAACTTCATGTTGTGAATCAAGTAGTAATGCTTTTATCTCATCGAGTTCTGTTTGAGTGAGAGAGAGTTTAGATGCTTTTTCATCAATATTTGTGTGTAAAACATTAATTTCATTATTTAAATCATCTATTTGTGTTTTTAGCAGTGAAAGACGCATAGATAAACGAGCATTTTCCTCTTTTGAAGCAAGTAGTTTTTGGATAAGCTTACGCACTTTATCCTTTTTTTCAGAAAGGCGTTTCTCACTCATTTTGAGTGCATCTTTTTCCTTTTGCAAGTCGGTGCGTATCGCTTGTAAATCACTACTGATAAGGACAGTTTTAACAACAATTGCACCTATTACCAAAATAAATATAAAAAGTAATCCAGCCATAAGGTCAGCATAAGATATCCAAAAATTTTGATCATTCTCATGCTCTTTTTTAAATAACATTGCTTACTCTTTGAGTTTTGCTATATGGGATACTACCTGTGCAGTTTCAGAGTCTATCAATTCTAGTGTATTACGAAGTTTTTCCAAGAATTGTGTGTCAAACTGATTGAGACGTTTGTCAAAATGTTCTCCCACTGTGTCAAGTTCTTGTTTTAGATGGTTAAGATTGTGAAGAACATTGCTGTAAAGATTACGAACATTTTCAGCATTAATATTTGATAATGCTTCGTTAAGTTGAACTGTATTTTGACTGAGTATTTCAGCAATATTTACAGCACGTTCAAAATCTTCTCCCAATGTTTTATGTGCTCGCAAGAAACTCTCATCTTTGGTCTGCAATCCTTTAGCAAACTCATCAAAACGTTGCATTAATTTTGTTAGTGAACCCATGAGGTTATGTTGGAAATCAGCAATCCCTTCAAGTTGTTTTGTAGAGTTTTGTAAAATAGTAGCTACTTCTTTGGTTGCTGCTTGTTCGTGTTCAATAATACGTTCAAAAACTCCCATTCTTTGAGAAAGTGTTTCATTTAAAGAACTTAAAAATTCCTGCGATGTAAAGGTGTCAAAGACAGCATTGAGTTTTTCAAAATTTTCCATACTTTTTTGAAAATAGGTTTGCTCAACTTCCTCTTTTTGCCAAAAAAAGTCTTTTGTTTCATCTTGAATCGTTTGTGCATCTTTTTGGAAACGGCTAACACCGGTTTTTTCAAAAAAGAGCCACCAAATTGAGAGGAAAATCCCATAAATAGAAACATAAAATGCAGTTCCAACACCCCCTAAAAGTTTGGAAATTTCCTGCTCAAGTATTTCAGATGTATGTGTGCTAAAATCTGGCATAGAGATGGCAATACTGATAAAAGTTCCCAAAATACCAAGTGTTGGAAAAATTCCTGCTGCAATCGAGACAAAATTTTCGTTTCTTAGTCCTTTTGCTGTGTTTTGTAAAAAATCATCGAGTGAGGCATTGGCTTTTTCATATCCCGCTATCTCTAAAAGATTTTTATTTATATAGTCTAACAGCTTCGCTTTTATTTTTAAAAACTGTTTTCGAAATTTGCATGTTGCAAAATAGGCATTATGAGGCACAAAAAAAAGATAAATTATAAAAATGGCAGCTATCATCACAATACTGTGTAACTCCACTTTAAAGTTAATTATATGTAAATAACCACTAAGTGCAAAAAATAATAATGCTACAGGAATGGATAATAGCCAAAAGACTTTTATAGTGCAGTGACTATGTTTTGTCATTTTTGAACTCAGTGCTGCTAAACTTTCATCATAAACCATATTTTAATCCTTCTTATTTAAATATTTTACTACACTCTTCATTAACTATATATGATTTTACACCAAAAAAATTACTATAAAATTGTGATTTAAGTACTTGTACTTGTTCATCTTCTAGTAATACAATACAAGGCAGTATCGGTTGGATACTTCCCTCTGTTGTATTAAATGCCAATGTTTGACTTATAAAGTTTAAACCAACCAAAAAAGATTCATTTGGAAGTTCTATGCTAAAAATAACTTTTGCACTTCGTTTGAGACTTCCAAGAAAATATCGATTTGACTCTCCTTTTGCTATTATTTTTGTACTTATATATAAGGGTCTAGATAAATTATCTATCTGTAGAAATTTTAGTTTTTTATCTGTATCATGCAAAGGAAAAGAGGAACGAAGTTTTTCAAGAATAGATAGTGCCAATCGCTCATTATAGATATCTTGTAACATATACTTCAACTGGTAACGTGGGTTAAGAATAAAAATCATCTTGTTCTTTAAATCAATAAAAGCATATAACACTGCATTGAAGCCTTTACTATGGATAGCACTTTGTTCAATGAGCTCTTTAGACGTAAATAAAACACTTAAAAAATGTGTATCACCTTTACTGCGAGACAATGCTAAATCTATGAAACCTTCCTTGTGTAAATGTTCTAAAAAAGTTTCTAAACCAGTATAGGGTGTTGCTAAATAGAGACTTACTTTTCCATCTCGAATATCACCTGCTGCTCTATCTTCTTCAGCCATAAAAATATCGTTTTTTGTCTGTAGATAATTTGGTGGGAAATGAAGTTTTTTTTCGCTTTGATTACGATCGTTATTTTTGAAAACGTAATGGATTTGTGGTGGTGTCACAGGTTGAGGGAGTATAATATCTCGAGCATTTACTATTGAGATATTTATATCATTTGCTTTGAGAAAACAAGATAATGTCAGTATTGACATAAGAAAAATAAGGGGTGACTTCATACTGGCATCTCTTATTAACAAACGTAGAGTTTTGATACTCTACGTTTAGTGTGAAAGTTTCAAAAAATTATTTTTTTGAAGCTCTGTATTTTTGAAACTCTTGCCACTCTTTATCACTGATTTCATGTGAGTTTGCAACATTGTCAGTCACTTTGTCACTTGAATCTTTTAGGTCATGTGAAACACTTTTTGTAGAGTCGCTAGCATTATCAGAAACTTTGTTCGTTGAATCTTTTAAGTCATTTGATACGGTTTTTGTAGAGTCATTAGCATTGTCAGCTACTTTGTTTGTTGAGTCTCTTAAATCATGTGATACTGATTTTGTAGAGTCAGTTGCATCGTTTGATACTGTTTTTGTCGCATCGTTTACATCATGTGATACTGCTACAGCACTATCTTTCATATCTTTTGCTGCCATTGTAGAACTATCTTTAAGATCTCTTGATGTATTAGAGATACTATCTTTTGTATCTTCAGCAATCTCTACAGTTGAATCTCTCACATCACGACTTACACTTGTTGTTGAAATTTCTCCACTTTTCACAGTTGCAATCTCGCTCGATTTGAGATCATCACTTGCTTTAACTGCACTGTCTTTTGCATCGTGCCCTAAGCTTGTTGTCGTTCGCTCAGCACTTTTACCAAGTTCAACTGCACCATCTTTCATAGAATCAGCTGTATCTCTTGCATCATGACTCATAGTTGTTGATGCTTCTTTCATATCATCAAACATCTCTTTGAAACTAAAATCACCTGCATTTGCCGTAGATGTTAAAGCATAAAATGCCAATGCACTTGCCACTAAAGTTTTTTTCATTGTAACTCCTTGTATTTTTAAGGCTTGTACCTTAAATTTCTCTTTACACAGAAACTATAGCCCTATTTATCTAAAGTGTAACTTAAATTCACATATAAGAG
>WFQD01000019.1 GCA_015487265.1 Sulfurimonas sp.
ATGCTATTCTTAACATCAGCAATAACAGTACAATTTCCATCATATATAATTGACTACCCCTGCTTTCTTCGAAAAAAAATTAGGTCTATCCCTAACCCCGTATTTCCAGTAAAAGGGAAAGCTAATGTTACAGTGCCTGATAAAGAAGGAAAATATACGATACTCACAGTTACAAGATTATGCAGACAAAAGAATCTTGAAGAAATGATAAAAGCTTTTGCAAAAATAGCTAATAAACATTCCAAATGGAATTTAAAAATAATTGGAGATGGACAGTGGTACGAAACACTCAAAAAACTTATCTCAGAACTAAAACTTGAAAACAGAGTCTTTCTTCTAGGGAAACGCTCTAACGTCAAAAATTTTTATAAAGAATCTCATATCTTCTGCTTACCCTCTCAATGGGAAGGATTTCCTAACTCTCTTGCAGAAGCTTTATCATATGGGCTACCATCAATAGGATATGATGACTGTAGTGGTGTTAACCAACTTATTATAAATGAAGAAAACGGTCTACTTGCAAAAAAAAATGGTAATATTGACAATCTTTCCAGAACCATTGACACTTTGATAAATAACACAGAACTCAGAAAAAAAATGAGTGATAATGCAATTACTTCAGTAGAAAAATATAATCCCAAAAAGGTTTTTGATATATGGGAAAGATTAATAAAAAATCACCTTAGGAATAAAAAGAAATGAAGCTCATCTTCGCAATTAAAAGTATGGATAAAAATAAAGGTGGGGCAGAAAAAGTTCTTGCCGATATAACATGTGGTTTAGCAGAAGAAGGAAAAGGAATAACTGTCCTTACATTTGATACAGAAGGAGGAACATCATTTTACCCTCTACATAAAAATATCAAAAGAATAAATCTTGGAATTGGTGATTCAGGAAGTAAATCAGGAATAATAGAAACAATAAAAAGAATCATATCTCTAAGAAAAGAGGTAATAAAAGAAAAGCCAGATAAAGTAATAGCCTTTATGCATAGCATGTTTATTCCTCTATCATTCGCACTTATAGGCAGTAATATTCCCGTGATAGCTAGCGAACATATAGTTCCCAATCATTACAAAAAAAGAAAATTAGAATATATATTACTATTAATATCATCTTTATTAGTAGATAAAATCACAGTTGTTTCACAAAAAATAAAACAAACGTATCCATCATTTATGCATAAAAAAATGTTTGTAATACCTAACCCTGTTTCACAAGCAAAGAACACTAACACAAGCAAAGAACCTATAATCTTGAATGTAGGACGATTAAACGAACAAAAGGACCAACAAACACTTATCAAAGCCTTTGCCCTCATTGCAAACAAATTTCCCAAATGGAAATTACTTATAGTAGGTGAAGGAGAACTAAGAAAAAATTTAGAAAAATTGATAAAAGATTTTAACCTAGGAGAACAAATATCACTTCTAGGAACGATAAGAGATTTGTCAGAAAAATATAAAAAAGCTTCTATATTTGTCATGCCATCAAAATATGAATCTTTTGGTCTAGCAACTGTAGAAGCAATGTCATATGGCGTCCCTGCGATAGGATTCTCCGATTGTCCCGGTACTAACGAAGTTATTAAAGATAATTACAACGGTATATTAATAGACAACTTCCCAGATAGAGTAAATTCTCTAAAAAAAGCTATGGAAACTATGATAACGTCTAAAGAACTAAGAGAAAAATACAAATATAATGCAATAAACACCTCAAAAGAATTTTCTTTAGAAAAAATTTTACCTATATGGAATGATTTGTTAAAATCCAGTTCACACGTTAACATGAAAAAATATCAATAGCATCACAACAAATAACAAAAGGCTACTTCAGATAATTAAATGGAAAAAAGAAAATTAACAGATTGGATTGGTTATATTTGTGTAAAACTATACAAACCTTTTAGTCGCAAATCTCTCAATGTATTTTTAACAAAAGAACTTAACAATATTTTTATACAAACAGCTTCTTCTGAAAATAAAGTTATTTATGTACTTAACATTGGTTCAGGAGGTGACATATATAGACTTCTAAAAACAATTCCCAATATTAAAATTGACCAACTAGATATAGATCCTAAAAGGCAACCAGACATCGTAGCAGATGCAAGTAATATGAATACAATCCTATCAGAAACATACGATTATGTATTTGCTATGGAAGTTCTTGAACATATACCAACACCACAAGATGCTGTTAATGAGATTTTCCGTGTTCTAAAACACAATGGAAAATTCATATTCAGTACGCCTTTCATCTTCCCAATTCATGATGAACCTCATGATTACTATCGTTATACACATTATGGACTTCGATATTTGCTTAGGGCATTCAAAATACAAAATTTAACGGCACGTAACAATTATTTACAATCAGTTACATTATTATTGTTAAGAACAATAGTAATCGGCAATAAAAAACAAAGAATCATATCCGCACTTATTTACATAGTTACAATTTTATTTTATCCCTTATTATTTATATTATCTCGGATATTTAATTCAGAACTATCCACAAC
>WFQD01000020.1 GCA_015487265.1 Sulfurimonas sp.
GAGCACGTTTTGCTTTGTGAACATCAGCAAGTGCTTCTTCTTTATTCATTTGCCACCCTTATTAGATTTATTTATCTGAATTATATCATAAATTTAAGAATTATAGTATATAATAAGCTAAATTAAATTTTAAAGGTTATATTTATGCATCGTCCTGAACCAAGAAACCATGAAATACCATTAAATCCAAATAGATACATTGTCTCTAAAACAGACCCTAAAGGGATTATAGAGTACGGAAACGATTATTTTGTAGAGATTTCTGGCTACTCTGAATCTGAACTTATTGGGCAACCCCATAGTCTCATTCGCCATCCAGATATGCCAAAAGTAGTTTTTAAAATGATGTGGGATAGAATAAATCGTGCACAAAACATTATGGCAGTAGTTAAAAACCTCGCCAAAGATGGGAGCTACTACTGGGTGGTTACTGAGTTTGAACCAAAGGTAGACCCAATTACAAATGAAATTATCTCCCATACTGCATTTCGAAAAGCAGCACCAAGAGAAGCTGTTGAAGCCATGATTCCAATTTATCAAAAACTTGTAGAAATAGAAAAAACGGGTGGCATGGAAGCGAGTGAAAAATATTTACGAGGCTTCTTAGAAGAACGTAAAATGACTTATGATGAGTTCATCAATTATTTGAGTGGAAACCATGGACTCTTTAAAATCTTTTTTAAAGCCATGAAAAAACTTTTCTCATAGACAAAGGCTTGGATTGAAATTAGACCTACCCAGTGACTTTTCTCATAAAGTACAAAAATACAAAGAGCACCTCTTTAAATGGAATAAAATCCATAATCTCACAGGTGCTAAAGATGAAAAAACCATCGATGCTTTCATCGCAGATGCTGTTTTTCCTGTAAGCTTTTTACCCAAGGTACACTCCCTTATGGACATCGGTACGGGTGCTGGTTTTCCCGGGATGATTCTTGCGTTTGCCCTGCCCGATGTGCAAGTCACCCTTGTAGAGCCACTGAGTAAACGTGCAAGTTTTTTACAGTTTATCAAAGCAGATTTAAAACTAAACAATGTAACCGTCGTAAAAAAAAGAGTTGAGCAGATGCCGAGTCAAATTTATGATATAATCACATCACGAGCCGTAACAGAGACACAAATGCTTTTAAATCTGAGTAAAAATTTTCGTGATGCAAACTCTGTGCTTCTTTTTTACAAGGGTGAAAAAGTATTTGATGAAATAGAAGATGTTTTAGAAAATATGCACCATAAAGTCATTACAACTGAAAATCGGCACTATCTACTTTTAGGAGAAAATTTATGATCCTCAAACTACTACTGGTAGGGGCTGTCATTTATGTTGTTTATACCCTCTTTTTCAAACAAAAAAAGAGTTTCGACACACAAAAAAAAGAGTCCCATAAAGAAGAAGCTGTTAATGAGCTTATAGAGTGCCCAACTTGTGGTGTCTATGTAGAAGTAGAAGAGGCTATTTTAAGTGGTAGCAAGTACTACTGCTCTTCTGAATGTGTCACCAAGGCTTCTTAAATGTTACTTTTTGGCCATCGTTTTATTCCAAGTGAAACTTTTTATCACATTACAAATATAGATGACATACACCATACCCCGCCAAATGCATGCCTCACCTTTGCCTTTAGCGAAGAAAATCTTGACATTATCCAACATTGTAATGACAATGCACTCCATTTTGCGCTGAGTATTGACAACACTACAGAACTCATTTATGCCTCGGCACTCAATGCTACTTACCTTATTGTCACACAAACATTGGCGCAAAGGGCACAAAAAATAGCACAGGAGTATCTTTTTGATGCCAAGATTCTTGTGAAAATAGAAAAAGATGCAGAGATTGAAGCGATGGCACACTTAGGCATCGATGGAGTCATCTACCCAAGTGCCGTTATAAAAATCACCTCTTAAATGAAAACACTCACCCTCTTTTTTGGCATCCTGCTGCTTTTGAGTGGCTGTGTTTCTAAAGCACCGCAGGCACACTTGCACAACAATTCTCTCCTTTTGCTAAAACAAACGCAGCCTCTCCTGCAAAGCACAAGGAACAATGAAACAACACAAAAAGAAAAACAGAGTATTTATGCCGCACTCTACAACGAGTACAAACAGTGGAAAAATACGCCCTACAAGTATGGAGGCACAAGTAAATCTGGCATTGATTGTTCTTCCCTTGTGCAACAAGTCTATTGGGATGCACTGAGAGTTTCTGTGCCAAGAACTACCATCTTACAGTCGAAAATTGGCTACAGAATTGAGAGAGAAAATGCAAAAGTAGGAGACTTACTGCTTTTTAAAACAGGTTATAACACCCGCCATTCTGGTATTTACTTAAAAGATGGCGATTTCATCAATGCTTCTTCAAAACATGGAGTGACACTCTCAAACCTAAACAACCCCTACTGGAGGCGTAAATACTGGCAGACAAGACGAATACTGCCTTAGACAATTTTGCGAGGAATATGTGCCTTGAGAGAAGTTAAAACCTCATAGCTGATTGTGTTAGCAAAATCGGCAACCGCTCTGGCATCATTAAAAATAAGCAGTTCTTCTTTATCACTCAAAAAAGAGCTGTTGTCCATAGAGATTCTTCCTGCGATTTTTATGCCATCGGGTGTGGTATGAATATGTGAGCACATGCGTATAAACCCATCTCCATAACCAAAATCATAGTTACTGACTCTGCAAACATCTTCTGCTTCAAAGGTGAGTCCATAGCCCACTTTCTCTCCCTTTTTAAGAAGCCTTGAAGAGATTTTTTTCGCATACAGACTTAAAATAGGTTTGAGTTTTATTTTACTCAGAGACTCTGGCATCTCTAAACATCCATATGCAGCAATGCCAACACGCACCATATCTTCATCAAATCGTTGTTCACGAAAGAGTGCTGCTGAGTTACACGAGTGAAAACGCAAGCCTTGTGGTGCCTTGCGTTTGAGTGTTGCAAAAATCTCTTTTTGCACTTCATACACACCATCAAGCTCATCGGCACACGCATGATGGGTAAAGAGTGCTTCAAGGCACAAACCCTGCGTTTGCACTTGAGTAAATGCACTCTCTAACTCATCTATCGCTATACCATTACGATTCATGCCTGTGTTTACTTTAAGCTCAACCCGTGTTCCTTTTGGAAACTTTGTAATGCTTTGTATATCGTTAATCGTATAGCAAATTTTTTCACTCGCCACTTGTGGTATATCTGCCAAAACAAGAATATACTCAAAATAGGCTGCCACTGCATTTGCTTCTACGTTTGTACGCACCACGGCCTTTGTGATGCCATACTCCTGTGCCATCTGTGCCACTTCTAAAAGTCCATGCCCATATGCATTATCTTTTAAAACAAGTGCCACTTTATCTTTTCCATAGCTGCGTTTGGAGATAATATCGAGATTGTAAAAGAAATTCTTTTTACTCAGAGTTATAGAAGCCATAAGGAATTATACACTATGAACTTACAAACTGGATTAATCGCCGAATTTAGTGAACAAACTTATGTGCAAATCATCTTCCCCCATGCACAAACCGATTGGGTAGAGTACCTTGAGGAAGCGGAAAAAACTTTCATTCACATCATTGAAGCGGTGCAAACCTTCCAAGGATGCAAGATTATCTGTGCCGATGTAAACGCCGTCAAAAAACATTTTAAGAACAAACATAACTTAGAGTTTGTTGCCTACACAAGTGATGATACTTGGGCAAGAGACTGCTCGGCAATAACTATTTCTAAAGAAGGACACAAAGAGTTACTTGATTTTACTTTTAATGCTTGGGGCAACAAGTTTGAAGCGACTCGAGACAATGCTATGACTGCATTTCTCACACCCCATGCAAAACCCTATGACTTCGTTTTAGAAGGGGGAGCGATAGAGAGTAATGGAGAAGGAATACTCCTCACAACAACTGCCACAATGTATAATCCAAATCGTAACCCACACCTCACAAAAGCACAAATCACCCAAAAACTCAAAGACTCCTTGCAGATGCAAGAGATACTCTACCTCGAACATGGTTTTCTTGCAGGAGACGATACAGACTCCCATATAGACACCCTTGTGCGTTTTATCACTAACGACACCCTCATGTATGTTCAATGTTTAGACCCCCAAGACATCCACTACAAAGCGCTTCAACTAATGGAAAAAGAGCTACAAGCCCTTGCAAAAAAGCACCATTTTAAACTTATTGCCTTGCCTATGGCAGAAGCAGTATATTTTCAAAATGAAAGGCTCCCTGCAACCTATGCAAATTTTCTCTTTCTAAACAATGCCCTCCTTCTTCCAAGCTACAATACAAAAACTGATGAAAAAGTAATCACTATATTTGAAAAAACATTTCCAAACCGTAAAATCATCCCTATTGATTGCTCAATTTTAATACGCCAACATGGTTCTTTGCATTGTGTTAGTATGAATTTTTACTTTTAAGAAGGTATCAAGTAAAAATGGAATAAAATTATCCATAATACTCAAAAAAAGTGATTTTTTATGCAACTACACTACTACTCTTATCATGCAAGTTGGGACAAAGATTTTGACACTTCCTTGGACTCTTCACAAACACTTGTTATCGTTTTTGGAAGTTCGGATCTTAGTAAAATCACACAAGCTTTAGAGGATGTCACTCATGCATTTTCACACTCTATCATTATAGGGGCTTCTACCTCTGGTGAAATACTTATGGACACACTGCAAGAGGATTCTCTCGTGGTCGCTGTTGTGAAGTTTCAAACAACACAGATACGCCTTGCTACAGAAGAGTTCCACAAGACAGAGGACTCTTTTGAGATTGGAAAAAAACTTGCAAATAGACTGCAAGAAGAGAGTCTTAAAAGTGTTTTTGTACTCAGCGATGGACTCAATATAAATGGCTCTGATTTGACCCATGGACTCAATGCTGGTATTCATTCTGATGTTATCGTGAGTGGTGGTTTAGCAGGAGATGGTGCTACTTTTAGTCAAACATGGGTACTTGTCGATGGCAAACCATCCTCACACTATGTAACAGCGGTGGGACTCTATGGAGAGAACATCCATGTCGGCTATGGTTCGGAGGGAGGATGGGATATATTTGGAATCCAAAGAGTTGTTACAAAATCCTCACATAATGTTGTGTATGAGCTTGATGGACAGCCTATTTTAGATATTTATAAAAAATATCTTGGTGAAAAAGCAAAAGATTTACCTGCAAGTGGTCTACTCTTTCCTTTAGGTGTCTATGATGCTCAAGAAGAGGGTAAAATAGTTGTACGAACAATTTTAGCTATAGATGAAGAAGAAAAATCCATCACTTTTGCTGGAAATATTCCGATGCAGAGTAAAGTTTGTTTGATAAAATCAAATAACGATAGACTCATAGATGCCGCACAAAACTCTAGTAATGCACTTGATTTACAAAACTATACAGATGAACCACTTCTAAGCATTGCCATTAGTTGTATCGGTCGTAAACTTGTTTTAAAACAACGTGCAGAAGAGGAACTCGAAGCTACTTTAGAAAACCTCCCTCAAAACAGTGTGCAAGTCGGATTTTACTCCTATGGGGAAATATCACCAACAGGGCTTATAGGATGTGAGTTACATAACCAAACAATGACACTCACAACACTGTGGGAAAGCGATGCATAAACTTCTCAAACGCCAACTCAAAAAAACTGGGGCAAATGTTGATAATGTTGATAAAGATTTTTTAGCCTTAGTTGAGCAGGCATATCAAGATGCTGATGATGATAGAAAGCTCTTAGAACACTCTCTTGAAGTCTCCTCTTTAGAGATGCAAGAGTTATACCATAAACTTGCCAAACAAGCACAAGAACAGCTTAAATTAAGTGAGGACAAATACAATGCACTGACTTATGAGCTAAGAAATCATTACTATTTCTACTCCTTTAACAAAAGCTTTCTTCTTACATATCTTAGTGATTCTGTTTATAACATTACGGGATATTCAAAAGAAGAACTTATCGGCACACCATTCACACAACACCTCACATCACATCCTATGAATGCAAATCTCAATGAACTTGCTACGAAACTTTTTAGTGGAGAAAAAGTTGCACCCCATATTATCAATATTTCGCACAAAGATGGCAGTGATCTTTTTCTTGAATTAAGCTCTTTTGGTGTGTATGATGATAATAAGCATCTTACAAATGTCAGCGGTATTGCTCGTGATATTACACAAGAGTACATTGCACAACAAAAGCTTCATCATCTTTCTAATCATGATGCACTCACAGGCATTTCTAATCGGCATAGTCTCTATAACCAACTCGAGTATATCATCGTCGATTCAAAACGCAACAAAAAGAACTTTTCCCTCCTGTTTATAGATTTAGATGGTTTTAAAGCAGTCAATGATACTTATGGGCATAAAACAGGGGATATCCTTTTACAACAAGTAACACAAAGAATTCAAAAACAGATTCGCCAAAGTGATTTACTAGCTCGCATAGGAGGGGATGAGTTTATTGTCGTATTAACAGATATAGACAAAGAATTTATCTCAAAAATCTCGCAAGAAATTTTACAAAATTTAGAAAAAACTTTTCTTATCCAAGAAAATACTCTCAACATCTCTGCAAGTATTGGCATAGCAACATACCCAAAAGATGGTGAAAATACCGATGCCTTACTCAACAATGCAGACAAAGCAATGTATACCATTAAAAACAGTGGTAAAAATAACTTTATACACTGTTAAAAATAGGAATGCATATTTTAAACACTAGGTAAATCCGACGAGAAATGATAATCTCTATCAAATATTAAAATTTAGGTTGTTTCTTGCAAAATTCTCTTATTTTACAAGTGCTTTATGAAAAGAAGTTATTTGAAAATTTAGAAAATTAAACTTTTGCCACTTGTAATGTTAAATAGACTCATTTTTGTAGTGTCAAACGAAGTCCAAAACTTTGCACTAAAAACTAAAAAAAAGTTACAATTTGAAACTTAAACCACCTCGGTTTTTTGTTTGGATTTATCTAACGATTTAGCTCCAATCTTATAAATATCTGAATTTAAAATTCCTTGCTCTTTTTTCTCTTTTAATCTGTAGCTGTCTCCTTGTATGTTGATAATATGAGAATGATGTAATAGTCTGTCAAGAATGGCAGTTGTGACCACTTTATCTCCTGCAAACACCTGTGTCCATTTGCTAAAGACAAGATTGGATGTAAGGATAGTCGAGCCTTTCTCATAGCGTTTAGAGATAATCTGAAAAAAATGGTTTGCTTCCTC
>WFQD01000021.1 GCA_015487265.1 Sulfurimonas sp.
GCACAGAGGACTCGTAGGTTCAGCCATAGTCAAAAACCTTCAAGAAAAAGGCTATACAAACATCATCACAAGAACGCACAGTGAGCTTGACTTGACTGATCAGCAGGCTGTAGCGGAATTTTTCAAAAAAGAAAAACCCGAGTATGTATTTCTCGCCGCTGCAAAAGTTGGAGGGATCGTTGCCAACAACACATATAGAGCCGATTTTATCTATGAAAATCTCCAGATCCAGAACAACGTCATCCACCAAAGCTACCTAAACGGCGTCAAAAAATTGCTCTTTCTTGGAAGCACCTGCATCTACCCAAAAAACTGTCCACAGCCGATGAAAGAGGAGTACCTTCTCACAAGTGAACTCGAGTATACCAACGAACCCTATGCCATAGCCAAGATAGCAGGCATCAAAATGTGTGAGTCCTACAATCTCCAATATGGTACAAATTTCATAAGTGTTATGCCGACAAACCTCTACGGACCAAATGATAACTTTGACCTGGAAAAGTCTCATGTACTTCCGGCGCTCATTCGCAAGATACATCTTGGAAAGTGCCTGGAAGAAGGTAACTGGGATGCTATTCGAAAAGATTTAGATAACAATCCGATCGAAAGCATCAATGGAAGTGCAAGCAAAGAAAAAATCATTACTATATTAAACAAATATGGCATTTCATTAAAAACTCAAAATTCAAACGATGTCCGAATTGAAATTTGGGGTTCAGGTAAACCAAGAAGAGAGTTTCTTTGGTCGGAAGATATGGCGGATGCCTGTGTATTTCTTATGGAAAGCATTGATTTTCAAGACATCGTCAAAAAAACTCTAAAATCTTCGAATGAAGTTCGTAATACCCATATAAACATAGGTACAGGTATAGACATAAGCATAAAAGAGCTTGCAAATTTGATTAAAGATATTGTCGGCTATCAAGGTGAGTTTTATTTCAATACTGACAAACCAGACGGCACGATGGTAAAGCTCACGGATCCAGCCAAGCTGCATGCATTGGGATGGAGGTATAGGGTTGAGCTTGAAGATGGTATATGTCAAATTTATGAATGGTACATAAAATAGTGATTACCAAAATCAAAAATCTAAAAAACCATCAAGGCTTTAGAAAATATTTTGCTAATACTTCATGGCTGTTTGCTGAAAAAATACTTCGCATGATAGTAGGTCTTTTTGTGGGTATTTGGGTTGCAAGATATTTAGGACCTGACAGATTTGGACTTTTGAGTTATGCTCAGAGTTTTGTAGGACTTTTTTCAATTATAGCTACATTGGGGCTAAATAGTATTATTGTAAGAGAACTTGTACAAAACAAATATGATAAAAACGTATTGATTGGTACAGCTTTTTTTATGATGCTGTTTGCAGCTATATTTGTCATTGTATTGCTTGCAATTGCTGTGAATTTTACAACAAATGATTTTTTGACAAATGCTTTGATATTTATCATAGCTTCTGCATTGATCTTTCAAAGTTTTAATGTGATTGATTTTTATTTTCAAGCGAAGGTAATGAGTAAATTTATAGTCTATGCAAATATTTTTTCTTTGTTCCTTTCTTCCGTAGTTAAAATTTTCTTGATTTTGAATAATGCTTCATTGATTTATTTTGCTTTAGCAGTTCTTTTTGATAATATCATTTTAGCATTGGGATATATCTATTTTTATAAACGACATAATGAAAAATTAAAAAATTGGATATTTGATAAAAATATAGCAAAAATATTAATGAAAGCTTCCAGTCCACTAATTGTCGCAGGAGTTATAAATTCAATATATATGAAAGTGGATCAAGTAATGATCAAGGAGATGCTTGGTGCAGTGGAGGTTGGTTATTATGCTGCTGCTGTCAAACTCAGTGAAGCATGGTTTGCTATCGGTGTAATTATATGCAACTCATTGTTTCCTGCTATTATTAATGCAAAAAAGATCTCTAAAAAGCTGTATTATCAAAGAATACAAAATCTCTTTTTCTTTTTAACTATTATTTCATATATATTAAGTTTAAGTGTTTATTTTTTATCAGATTGGATAATATTATTGCTGTATGGAAAAGATTTTTTAGAGTCTTCATCTGTTTTATCTGTACATATATTTTCAGCTATCTTTGTGTTTTTAGGGGTTGCCAGCGGGCGATGGTTGATAGCAGAAAATAAAGAAATGATTAATTTATACAGGAATTTATTAGCAATGATC
>WFQD01000022.1 GCA_015487265.1 Sulfurimonas sp.
CCATTTATTTATAAATCGAAATAGACCGGTCAAAATCTTTATAATTGCTATCAATATAATTTACATAAACATCATAAACCATCTGCGTGTTAGCGTGTCCTAAAAGTTGTGCAAGCTGCACCGGTGTTACTAAATTTCGATAAAGCATATTTGTAGCGTAAGTGTGACGTGTATTATAAGGTCGTCTATATTCAATATTGAGTTTTTTTAGTGATGGTGACCAAAACCGATTAGTAAAAATATTTGTATCTAAATAAGGCTTTTTATATTGTGTAATAAAGAGGTACTCATTATCATGCAAATTATAAAGCTCTTGCAAATACGGCTTTAACAAGCCTATCATCGGAATATCTCTTATACTATATCTAGTCTTTGGTGTACTCTCTCCGTGCTTGTTGCGTGAACGTCTAATTTTTATCACTTCGTTTTTAAAATCAATATCTTCTTTTTTTAAACCTATAATCTCACCGCTACGCATTCCGGTATAAAAAGCAATAGCAAGATAAAAGCGATAGTTATTTTTTGATAAACCCATAATTGCCGATACTTCATCAGCATTAAAAGGTTTAATATCGGGAGCATTATATTTAGGCAATCTAACAAGCTTTACGGGATTACGCACAATCGCTTCATCAAACAAAGCCTCTTGAAAAATACCGCTAAGTACACCAAGATAATGACGTTTACTTTTTGCACCAACATCATTTATATTATATAGCCATAACTTTACATCAGATGGTTTAATCTCTGCTATCTTTTTATCTGCAAAATATGGACTAATTCTGTTTTGTATAATCTTCTCATATTTATCAAATGTAGATACTTTAAGCTCATGTTTTTTAAACTCAAGATATAAAGATGAATATTGACTAAAAAGCATTAAAAAACTTCACTTTCAAAAAGTATCTCATCTTTTAATTTTTGTGTATCTGCATGCAATAAACCACGCTCAATCAAAAGAGATTGTATATAGTTATAATGATTTATATCTACCGTATCAATATCTATTTTATTTTCAAAATAATGCAACAATTCAGGACTAGACATATCAACAAACGACTGCATAGGCTTTTTAAGCTCTTTATTATAGTAAATGAAGTGCTCACCATCTACATAAACATCAATTTGTTTATGCTGTTTCTCTTTATAAACACTCTCAAACTCTCCCTCAAAGTAAGTGTACTCACTATTGAGTTTTTCATACCAATTAACCGGTTTAGGCGTATATATTACACCGTACTCATTTTCAATACCGGTAATATCACGTGTTTTAGGGTTAATATACACAGCTAAATCGCCAGACCTATAATCATCAGTTAAAGAGCGTAATGTGTACATACCATTTAATTTTCTATATACTTCAAGAGCTACAAACGTACGAGAAGTGTAAAAACGGCTAATACCGTGATATAGGTACCATAAAGTAAGATTAGATATTTCGCTCCCCTCTTCTCTTAAATCATCAAGCGTTTTTAATACATATTTCATAAGATACTTTACAGGACTTAATACATTTGTCTCAACTTTACCAAGTGGAGCAGGAAATAAGCGATTTAAAGCCTTAACAATGCTTTCAACTTTATTTTCAGGTACAAAAAGAGAAATATGTAAATGTGGTGTACCATCTTTGTGAGGCTCAGTAACACGGAAATAACAACGGTCATCTTTATCAATATTTTTAAAGCTTCTATCATCAAACAAGCGTTTTAAACTGCGTGATAACTCTTTAGAGCCATTACGTGGCGTGTACTTATCAATAGTTTGACTAAAATCAAGTTCAGGCTCAACAAAAGGCACTCTTTGCACTACGTGAGCATTAATAAAAGAGACTTTATTAATCGTACAAATATAGCTACGCCCGCCAAACTTTGGATTATTCACAAGTTTTTTATTTATCGTTTTTTTAGGATGCCACTCAGAGGGAAGAGTAAGCGTAATAAAAATATTTTTTAATCCTCTTTCTTCTGCATATTCATAAATACTCCAAGCTCTATGTTGTAATTCAGCCACATATCTATCACTATTCATATAACTATTTACCACAAAATCAGCAAAAGGCACCATTTTATTATCAATGTGCACCCCATTATTTTTCATAAAGTCGTAGTTAAAGCGTAATTTCTCATAAGCTTTGTTAATTTGATACTTTGTCATTCCGTAATTTTGCATTTGTCACTCCGTTTTTTAATTTGTCCGAAAACTTTTTATAGATAGCCAAGGGGGTCGCTAAGCTCCCCCTCCCTCCGTGCTTCGCACTGCATCGCTCACTAAGGCGTTCGCTCCATCGTTCTCAGCACTACCGGCAAAATCTAAATTAAAACCACCACGTTGTTTTTGTTCAGGTTCACTCTTTTTAAATAGGCGAGATAAATACGATTTTTTCAAAGAGAGAGGGCATTTATAGGTATAATCAACTAACTTTGCTAAGGTATGCCGTGCCGGTACTTTAGATTTATGATTAACGTAAAAAATTTCTTCCGATATTTCACTATATTGAAGTTGTAATTTGTAGTTATATACGATAAATTTAAGATAATTTATAGAGATAGAGGTATCCATGTACTGCGGGTCAGCATTCCAACAATATTGCTCATTACAACGTATAGTTAATAAAAAAGAAGAGCTATCAAGTTCAACACTATTATAATCC
>WFQD01000023.1 GCA_015487265.1 Sulfurimonas sp.
GTAGTAGCACACTTGCTAATTTAAAAGACATTGTAAAATCAGCAAGAGCCTCAATCCCTGAAAATTTTTCTATAATAACTCGACCAAACATAGAAAAAAGCCATGCAGCCAATAATGTAGGAACAAATGGAATTGAAAACTTTAAAACAGATGAAGCGACTTCAAAGCTAAAAGAAAAACAAAGTGTTTTTTTATATTCTATAAGTATAAAGGGTAACAAAAACAAAGATGCTATAAGAATTCCTTCGGCATAGCCTTTTAAGCCACCTGAAAAATACACTAAATACAAATAAGAAAATATTAATATAGACAAAGCTTTTGATATTTGCATGAGCAAGAAAAAAAAACTATCACCTCTCGCCTGAGCAACTCTAGAAACCATAAGACCTTGATTGTTAATGATTATCGATACCATGATATAATATAGTATAAGATCATTCTCAATAATCTGAATATTGCCAAAAGCAATCAAATAATAGCCTGCAAAAGCAAAAAATAAAGAAAAGAAAAGAGCCAGCCATAAAATAGATGATAGGATGACTTTTCTATCATGTTTTGATTCAGTTTCAAAATAGTAACGAACTATCGATCTATCTAAAGCTAATGTGGATAGTATAGTGAATATGTATATAAAAACTTCAAGCTTTCCTATAAGACCATACTCACTTTTTGTCAGATATAATCCATAAACAGGGATTAATAAATACGCGGTAAGACTCGGAAAAAGGTTAGCGAAAAAATAGTTTAATATCTTTTTCAATTATTATTAGCCTACATGATTGGTGTCATTACAAATAACCAGATATTTTTTCATATATAGGAAATATTGAAAAATGCTCAGAAATAGAACACAAGCCTGCATTATTAGATGATAAAAAGGACTCTACTTGTCGATATAAGCCAGGTTTAAATTCTTCATCTAGACTATTGTCTATTGTAATATCTATTACTTCTATACTTCCTCTATTTTGTACCCGTAATTTTTCCATAGGCCTCAAAATATATCTATTTTCTTTTGTTAATATTTCAACCGACCAACGACCTGCTGATTCCCAATTCGCACCATAATGAAATAAAGCACCTCTCTCAGAAATACCAGAACCAGAGAAAATAGAACCTGATGGATGCCAACTTAATTTTCCCGACGTAAAACATGATATTCTTTTAGGTTTACCTCCGAGGAAAAACGCTAAATCAGCCACATGAGTTGAGTTACCTAAAAACCATTTTGCCAATACTTCAGGTTTTTTATCCAACTTCTCAATCACATGGCTCCATTCTGTAAATTCAAAATTAAAAGATGCTACCCCTCCATCTAGCTCAATAAGCTCCTGCAGTTTAATAACAGAACTATAGAAGCGGCGATTATATGCAATATAAACTTCTGCTTTATTACTCTTTGCAATATTTTTTAACTGTTCTATTTCTGAGAAAGTTAACCCTCCAGGTTTTTCCACTAATATCCGTTTAGTGCCATATTCTAGTAGTTGCACAGTAGAGTCATAAAGTTGTTCAACACCAACACTCACTATTGCAGCTTCAGGTACTTGTTCAGAAGCTCTCAAAAACCTATTCAACCCACCTAACACCACTGGCTGCCCTGTTTTATCTTCGAAAACCTTAGCGGATTCTTCACCTCGACCAATAACAATAAAGTCTTTTTTTTGAGCTTTTAATACTTTTGCGTAATCAACAGACATGCCACCGGCACCGACTAACCAAATCATGTATAAATCCTTCAGTTTATGTTATTGGGCAGGCATTTAGCTGCTCATTTAATGCAATTTCAATATGTTTTTTCATCGAACGAATGAATGGAAGGTGAATACTTTTAGAGTCGTTAAAAGTTGTTAATGAGGAGTTACCTTTCTCTAAAATTTCCTCGATATTTAAATGAGTCAATTCACTTTGATATAACTGTTTATAAAATTCTTTCACCTCTTGATCACTATTAATAATAACAACATCTCCATCAGTCTCTTTTATTATTATTTGATAATTTTTAGTCAATAACTTTACTTCAATAGATATATTTTCATCATCTGAGCAATGAAGTTCAATTGAATTACCACTAGTATCTCGCCCATAGAGCGTACCTAAGACCTCATAAAATCCATTTCTTTTACTAGCAATCACTTTTTCATTCAATAACGTAGTATCTAATATAATATTACTCTTTTGGGTTATAAATAAAAATAGATCAATAAAGTGAATACCATTGCACGCTAAGCCCCAGTTACTCCCGGTTACGACCAAAGATATATCTGTCTCGTTAGCAAGTAAGGTTTGAATTTTTTGGTAACTCAAGTTCATACGTCTAGGACAATTTACCCAAGCATTTATTTGTTTATCTGCTAATAGATTTTCTGTGTCTATATACTCACTTTCTTTTTGAAACAATACTTTTTCGAAAATAATATTTTTTACTGTACACTTACTGATTAATTCTAAAAATACTTTAAAGCGAATATTAGCTGTAGTTGCGATAATACAAAGATCATAGA
>WFQD01000024.1 GCA_015487265.1 Sulfurimonas sp.
CAGTATTATATACTAGTTTCAATCCCCTAAAAATCGGGTCAATGTTGTAATTGGTCCCGCACGACACACTGGTCCTAACAGTCGGGTTTCAATCCCCTAAAAATCGGGTCAATGTTGTAATCTATCTCAACCCCTAGGTTAGGCTGATAGATTTTTTAAACAAAACTTAAATAAAAAAAGTTGACAATTTAAAGTCAAATAACTATCTTTTCTCTAAGTGTAATTATAGCATATTAAGCTGATATTTTACTTGATTTTTGATGTTCATAGGCATATTTATATACTTTAAAAGCTTCACTTTTTGACACTATTTTTAAATTTTCGATATCGTATAACAGTCCTCTTCTGTTGACAGAAAATTTTTTTCCTTTATATTCAAAACTTGTATTTGAACCATTTTTTGTATTTGTCATCAATGAGATCCTAAACCCTTTGATAAAGTCATAATAATCATCATCTAATTGAGTAGTATATGAGTGATGGACTCTTTTAAGTAGTGGCTCTTTATTATCTCTAAGCAGACTTTTTATCTCCATTAACTCTTTAAGGATTTCATTTGCCCACTCTGGTTTCGCTTCTGATTCTCCACTAAAGATACTTTCTATTTGGGTGTATACACTCATCGTTCTATCCTCTTATAATATTTGGTTTTTTCAGATTAATTCCACTCTTTAAATTTATAGATGAATTCTTATCAACTTTATATATGCGTATATCATCTTTCTCGTCATCTATAATGTCCACTAAAATTTTCACAATTTCTTGAATATCATTAACTGTTGCATCAATATAATAAAAGATAGATTTTTGAATGCGAATAGATACTTTTTCCAAATTTCTTGCTACTTTTGCCAATCTTTTTTTATCTGCTATATCATAACAGATGAGGGCATTAAATTTTTTCATGTATCATCTTTTTTATGTGTGCTATCTCACTGTCTAACTCTGGTTTTAAAACATCCACTAATGCAACAAATTCACCCCATACTTTTTTTCTCCCCTCATATTTGAGGTAAACACCTCCTCTTTTACTAAAATCTTCTTGTGTCACTAATTTATGCTTAAAAGCAGAGACTACAGCTTGGTTTATGGAGGCACGAAATAGCTCAAGAATATCTGATGCTAAAGCATTGTGTGAGCGAAATGCTTGATGCAAATAACCAATAGATGGTTCAAATCCATAACTTAAAAGTTTTACTGTAATGATGTTGTAATAGAGTGAGTACCAATAGGATAAGAGTGCATTTACTGGGTCTTTTGGTGGTCGTTTGCTACGTATATTTTTGTGCATATCTTTTGGAAAGAGGGTAAACAAATGCTGAAAATATTTTCTTGCAAAAGCCCCTTCTATCCCCATGATTGTATCTATCTCTTTGGCATTATCTAGTTGTTGCAACTCTAAAGAGAAATCAAGATTGATATTGTGCATTTTGAGTTGTTCTGCATGAGAAGAGAGTTTATTTTTTATAAAATATTTTGCAAATTCTATTCTCTTTTGCAAAGATGTATATTGTGCTAGTTTTATCTCTGCATTTTTTGTATTTGCACTATTTATAATGCTAAAATTATCGTTGTTATAGGAGAGAATAAGGATAGATATATTGTTTTTTGTCAGAGTGAGTATATCTTTTGTGTGGAGTGTTGTTCTGTGATTGAGTATGAGTATATCCATAAGTTTAAATGGAATTGTTTGCTCTTCAAACTTAATAGAGTTGTTGTCAATTTTGAGTGTAATGTCTTTTTTGTCAATAATAGCTACTTTCATACTATAATAATTCCATTGTTTTCAAACAGTGTCTGTTTTGCTTTTCCTAGAAGTATGGGATTTTTAGTAACACTTATAATATTTATCTTGTCATCTTTTTTGATAATTTTATCCAACTCTTGTACTAAACTTTTCATTAGTTTTAGATTGAGAGGTGCTTCAACAGCCGACTTTTGCCCTCCAAGTGCATACGAATAAGCGATTTTTCTAACTTTTGGAAGAGATATTTTATCTGCTATATCATAAGCGATGATGAAGTTTTTCACTCCTAGCCTCGAACGTTATCAGCATCTTGTTGTTTTTGGTTTATTTTTTGCGTTATAAATGCTATCTGTTGTAAAACATTATTATATTCTAAGGAACCTCTTTGCAAAGAATTCCGAATCTTGGCTAACTCTCTTCTCTCTTCTTTGAGTTTTGATTGTTCATGCTTGATTTGTTTAAATAGTAGTGACCTTTTTTTCTGCTCATTGTACTCATATTGTCTTGAAAGTTTTTCTTCATAATAATCTTGTTTTTTAGCGAGTTTTTTTCTTTTGTCTCTTTTGCTGCTCTCTACACTTTCATCTAAAATATATCCTATACCTGCTATTGCAATAGCTCCTATAACATATCGTAACATTATGATCTCCCTATAAGTTTATT
Organism: Sulfurimonas sp.; assembly: GCA_015487265.1. Taxonomy (GTDB): domain Bacteria; phylum Campylobacterota; class Campylobacteria; order Campylobacterales; family Sulfurimonadaceae; genus Sulfurimonas. The sequence continues at coordinate 2,411 of WFQD01000024.1, forward strand.
TTGATTTGATTCTACTGTTTTTACATGAACAATACTCTGTTGATAACTCCCTAATAGTAGATGAATAGTTTCTCTAAAACTCTCGATAGAGTTCCTATCTTGTAGATTTGACATAGCTTGAGATATAGTTGTAACACTTTGGAGTATCTGCATCCTCTCTATGTGTCCATGGTCAAACTGTTTCTTTGTGAGCTTTGCCATCGTCTTAAACTGTTCTAAGTTTTGTTCAAGTTTTGTTTTCTCTAACACATAACTATAGTGTATCTCTTGTTTTGCAAGGGAGTAGTCTTTCTCTATTTGTTTCATTTTTGATGAGTGTTCAAGAATAGTCGTGATTAATGCAGGAAATTGTAAAATGGGCAATTTGTTTGTTACTACTGTTGGTAATCGTGTCATAATAAATCCTTATTGTAAAATAGAGACCAGATAAAAATAATGGCGTTCATCTTTATCACCTTATACCGTAACAACATACTTTAAAACTACCAACGGATTGGTGGTAAAAAGACATAAACAAATGCTTTCATAAACTCTTCCCTCCTTGAGATTTCAAATTAAGTCATTATCTCAAATGACACATAAAGCATTAAGCTCACTTTTACTACTTACAGATTATTCTTACTATATCGCATACTATTTCTCCCATGCTGTCCCCCTTTTTGTTATTGTAATTATAGAATTTATACTAGACACATTGTGACTATATGAAGTTGTTTTTGGATTTCCTAGTAAAATTTTTGTTTTTACTACTCCATTTATCATGCGTTTGTAGTGGATACCATCATCACATAATTCAAGAATATCTTTCCCTGTTAGTTTGGCTGCTAAATGGTTAGGAAGTATGAAGTTTTCACCGCCATTTTTTAAGACAAATCTTTCAGCACCCTCACTCAGTTCCATCCATGTTTTTGAAAAAGTTGTTTTAAAGATATAAACTAACATCTTTTTTGTGATTTGTTTAAAAGTATGGTGAAGTTTTTCAGAGAGTCCCATTGCCACCATTTTAAAACCCTGTTTTGCTTTGTAAATTACAACACCGATGATGTTTATATCGTTATAAATTACTTTCCACATAGCAGTATTGAGTATCAAATCATCACGAGAGATAAAATGCAAACCCCCTTTTACACTTTCATAAGCCTTTTGTAAAAGTTCAAATACTTCATCAACAATGTAAATTTTTGCATCAATGCTACTGATAGTTTCTACATGTAGATTTTCTTTAAAAAGTATTTTTGAAGTTGTCATTTTATATCTCTCCTAATCTTTAGATAGGAGAAGTATAGAATTTTATATCGTCAATTATTGTCTAGTTGTTTGGTTTTTAGTTATGATTGGAGAGTGTTTGTTGCAGTTTTTTCACATAAGCCTCTTTGAGCTCTTGTGGTTCAAGTATGATGAGGTCAGGAAGCCACTTTTGTATAAGAGGTAAAATCTCTAGGGGTTGTGTGTATTCTAAAGAGAAGATAACACTTCCGTCAGTTTCTTTTTTTATGAATTTTTGAGAGGGTAAAAATGTTTTCATACCAGCATCAAAATATCTTGCGATATTTGCTGTTGCTTTTATGGTTGTTAATTTTGGTTTGACATTATAAAGTGTTGAGGAATTTTGTACCTTTTCTAAGTGTTGCAAATGATTTTGTATAGACGATGGCTGAAAGTGTCCAACTTTTGTTCCATAATCAACTCTCTGTATAAAACTAATCCTACCAAATCTTACCTTATTTTCACTATCTACATAAGCCACATACCAGTTGTTGTCCATGAACATCAATTTCAAACATTTTAAATTATCAAATGCCTTTTGGTTTGTTGAAAACTTGATTTTTGCATATTCTCTTGCCTTTATCATCCGTTTTATTCTTTGAAAACTCTGTTTTGATTCAAGAGTATTTACATCTTCAAACGGTGTATTTTTAAACTTATAGATATGTTTGTCTTTTTTTGTATATTTTTCCAGTTCACTAAAGACTTTAGGGTCAGCATCATGAGCCATGTTAAACAACCAACCAAGCTCTTCAAAGTGTTCATAACTCTCCACTATAACATCCATCGGAGTTATGAGTTTATAAGTTTTTCTCTTTGCTCCCTCAATCTCAATAACTGAACTATATTTGAGCATAAAATCTTCCATCAGTCTCTGAATAGTTTTTGGTGACTCTGTTCCTAATCTATCATGTAGAATTTCATCATAAGTATCAAGAGTTCTATTATCTCGCTTTTTAAACTCTTCTATGAGAATGTTGTATTTTTCTTGTTTAGTTAGTTTCATGATTTATTCTCCTAAGATGGGATATTTGATAATTGATTTAAAATCTTTTATGAAAGCAGTTAGTTCTTGTGATACATTATCTATTTTATCTGAAGAATTTCCATGGGCTAAATTATCTC
>WFQD01000025.1 GCA_015487265.1 Sulfurimonas sp.
GGAAACTGTTGTTTTGAGATATAACTGGCGTTTAGGTGATAATAAATGGAAAATAATTGACCATTTCACTGTTTAGTGTTTGATAATACTTTTTAAAATTGATTGATTATTTAAATAAAGTTTAACCTATTTTTTATCGTCAAGAGATACCTTATCAAACATATCCGACGCTTTAAGCCAATATTCAAGTTTGGTGAGGTTTTGATCTGAGCGGAAATAACCGGGTAAAACTCTATTTCTCCATGGACCAACATAAATAGAAAAATGCAGATGTGCCACCCACCAGCCATTTTCTGGAGTATAAGACCTGCCGATCTGGCCGATAACCTGCCCTGATTTTACTCTATCTCCTTTTTTAACATTTAAACTCCCTAAATGTCCATAGAGAGAATAGAAATTCTTTCTTTTTGAAAATTGTGGAAATTGCTTTTTAAGTATTCGGTAAAGTTTCACAGTTGGCGTATGGCCGATGATAACTATGTGTCCCCAATTGCCTTTTTGACTTGAACCCGGATGATAACCGCTATAGACCACTCTTCCTTTGCCAATACTTTTCACATCTGTCCCTGCTCTGGCTATAATATCTTCACCCAAATGCACTCCCCAAAAAACTCCTTTATAACTCATTTTATGTCTAAATCTCAACCCATTAACTACATACTGATCAAGGGGCTTGTTTATTTTCCCAATACGAGGGTATTGCATAAAATAAATTAAAACTTAGATACTTCTTTGATCTATCTCTCTTTTTAACCATTTTAAATATTTTTCACTTGCCTCAGCTGAGATTTTAATTATACAGGGAGTGCTGTAGGGATGAATATTTTCTACTTCTTCCTTTATTTTGCCAAAATTATCTTCTATAGTTTTGCAAATAAGAACATACTCTGCATCTTCATAAATTTCCCCCTCCCATGGATATATGCTTATCACAGGCCCAAATATATTGGCACAAGCAATCAGTTTTTTACCTAATAAATGCTTTGCAATATTCTGAGCTACCTCTTTGGAAGGATTGGTAATATATACTAAAATCATATTTCACTCTTTAGCTTTTTAGACCTTTCCAATTGCTCTCTGTATCCAATTTGAGTGAAAATATCTATTGCCTCATCTATACATTCAAGAGCTTTTTCTTTGTTTCCCTCTCTTAAATACAAATCTGCTAATTTTTCCAGCGCATCACCCTGTTCTCTTTTCCATCCTTCCTCTCTGACCACATCTAAAGATTTTAAATAATAATTTTTGGCCTTCTCCAAATCCCCCTCTTTTGCCCTCAAATCTATTGCTTTTTGTATTTTGGGATTTATCAACATAAATTTTACCCAATCAATTCTAAGTTGTTATTTAAGCATTATCATCTAAATGTCCGGCTGGTAGGGCAAAACCAAAATGAAATTTTTTCCTTTCTATCAAAAGCACCTTATTATCTCGCCAAACTATAATCCCTACACTTTTATTATCGCATATTTTAGGCATAAAGTTAATTTAAACTATTACAATTATTTCTTCAATATTTCATCATCTCTATGGAATAATCTTTCTTCAATATCGGATATTTGTGAAGATAACGATTCAATATCTTCTCCATAATTATCTCTATCTGTATTTGAAGACATGAATTTCTTAGCTTGTTCTAAATACTGTCTTAGCTTTTGCACTTTCTTATGATATGCATTATTTGGCATGTCATCATCAATATCTCTATACCACAAGTCAATAGTATGGAAATAAACCCTGATTCCTAATGGAAATAATCGTTTTTCAATTTTTAAAACTCTTTGAGACAATGTCTGTATTTCTTTATCCTCAATATATTGATCAAAAAAAGACTTGGCATCTTGTATTAAACCCTGCAACTGTTGAAAATCATATATTGACGGATGCTCTTCTAGATAGCCATATTTTTCATCAATTTCTGCAATATAAGCTTTTGCCTTGAGTTCTGGAAGTTTTGACTCAATATTTAAAATCTCCTCAAGTAAATTTTGCCTTAACCTGTTTATATTTATATATTCAATCCTATCTAATATTTGTCTAAGTATCTGGAGGGTGTGTCTTAATTTTTCTACATCAACTATTTTAATCTGATTTTGATTTGCTCTCTCAAGTAAATTGTTATAACAGTCACCAAGAAATTTTAAAAAAAACTGAATAATCTCAGAAGCTGATTCATGTGCAGTATATTCTTGTATACCTCTATCCATCATTGAATATAAATTATACAAATCTAATATTAATATAGCA
>WFQD01000026.1 GCA_015487265.1 Sulfurimonas sp.
GTGCTGCACAAATGGATGGTGCTATCTTAGTTGTTTCTGCAGCTGATGGTCCTATGCCACAAACTCGTGAGCATATCTTACTTTCTAAGCAAGTTGGTGTTCCATATATCGTTGTTTTCATGAACAAAGAAGATATGGTTGATGATGAAGAGTTAATGGAACTTGTAGAGATGGAAATTCGTGAACTTCTTGATATGTATGATTTCCCAGGTGACGATACTCCAATCGTAGCTGGTTCTGCACTTCAAGCACTTGAAGAAGCGAAAACTGGTACTCTTGGTGAGTGGTCAGAAAAAATCAAAAAGCTTATGGCTGAAGTAGATGCTTATATTCCTGAGCCTGCTCGTGAAACTGATAAAGACTTCTTAATGCCAGTTGAGGATGTTTTCTCAATCTCTGGTCGTGGTACAGTTGTTACTGGACGTATCGAACGTGGTGTAATTAAAGTTGGTGAAGAAGTAGAAATCGTAGGTATTAGAGATACTCAAAAAACTACTATTACTGGTGTTGAAATGTTCCGTAAAGAGATGGAGCAAGGTGAAGCTGGTGATAACTGTGGTCTTCTTATCCGTGGTATCGGTAAAGATGAAGTTGAGCGTGGTCAAGTACTTTGTAAACCAGGTACAATTACTCCACATACAACTTTTACAGCTGAAATCTATGTACTTAGTAAAGATGAGGGTGGTCGTCATACTCCATTCTTCAATGGTTACCGTCCACAATTCTATGTACGTACAACAGATGTTACAGGTGCAATCACTTTACCAGAAGGTACTGAGATGGTTATGCCAGGTGATAATGTAAGTATTACTGCTGAATTAATTCACCCAATTGCAATGGAACAAGGTACTAACTTCGCTATCCGTGAGGGTGGTAGAACTGTTGGTGCTGGTGTTGTTGCAGAGATCATTAAATAAGTCGCTTTTGCGATTTATTTGATCCTTATAAAAGGTTTATAAATGAGAGAAGCAATTCACTTAGGTTGTGAAAAGTGTACAAGACGTAACTATCACACAACTAAAAATAAAAAGACTCATACAGAAAAATTTTCAGTGAAAAAATACTGTAAATTTTGTCGTGAGCATACAGTTCATAAAGAGATGAAACTGTAACGTTTCTTCTTTTTTGAAGAATAGATAAATTCTCAGAAGTTTACTTCTGTAGCTTTAGGGGATTGCAAAGGACAATTTGTCCTTGCTGTTACGAGGGACTTGTTCCTTGTAGTATATAAATAATGATAGGCGTGTAGCTCCAATGGTAGAGCACCGGATTCCAAATCCGGGTGTTGGGGGTTCGAGTCCCTCCACGCCTGCCACTCACATTTATTTTATATGATGCTTACGAGCTTTATATATAATTAATGAACAAATTTTAGGAAAGTAAGAGATGGATTTAAGTAAACATATACATAATGCAAAATTAGAATTAAGCAAGGTTATCTTTCCTACAAAAGGTCAAGTAAAACAAGCTTACATCGCAGTGATTATTGTTGTGACTGTTGTTGCTGCGTTTTTAGCTTTGGTGGACTTACTGATGTCTTCTGTAGTATCAGCAATTTTAGGTTAAGGAGTAGCGATATGGCACAACAATGGTACTCTATTCAAACTTATGGTAATGACAGACAAGTAAGAGATGCAATCTACAATATGATTGAAGAGATGGGTCTTGAGGAATTTATTACAGAAGTGATTGTTCCAACTGAAGATGTAATTGAAGTCAAAGAGGGAAAAAAGAAGGTAAGTGAACGTTCTTTATACTCTGGCTATGTTTTTGCAAAAATGGAACTCAATACAGAAATTCAACACTTAATCCAGTCAGTACCGAAGGTATCTGGCTTTATTGGTGAAGGCAATAGACCGACACCACTAAGTGAACACGATATTAATGTAATTTTAGATCGTGTGAATAACCGTGCAGCACCAAAACCAAAAGTGTTTTTTGACAATGGTGAAACAGTTCGTATTATTGATGGACCGTTTGCAAACTTTACAGGGACAGTGGATGAGTACGATTTAGAACATGGTACACTCAAACTCAATGTCTCGATCTTTGGGCGTGCTACTCCGGTAGATATTTCATACTCCCAAGTCGAAAAAATTATATAAATTTAAATTCATAAAAAGGACAAAAAATGGCAAAAAAAGTCATGGATTATATCAAGCTACAAATTGAAGCTGGTAAAGCTAACCCAGCACCACCAGTAGGACCTGCACTCGGACAACGTGGTGTTAACATAATGGAATTTTGTAAATCATTTAACGAAAAAACAAAAGACAAAATGGGATTTAAAGTTCCAGTTGTGATTACAGTATATTCAGATAGAAGTTTCTCTTTTATTACAAAGCAACCACCTGCATCTGCACTTTTAATGAAAGCAGCAGGACTAAAAAAAGGTACGGATAATCCACTTAAAAATAAAGTTGGAAAAATTACTCGTGCACAATTAATGGAAGTAGTAAATCAAAAAATTGAAGATTTAAACACTGATGATGTTGAAATGGCTGCAAATACTTTAGCAGGTTCAGCACGTTCAATGGGTATTGATATAGTAGACTAGTTTTAGACAAATCATCGACCACAGTGATTTAAAATGATGTGGCAGAATTAATATGGAGATTTGTAATGAGTAAAAGATACAAACAATTAGTAGAAAAAATTGATAATACTAAATCATATACAGTTTCAGAAGCTTCTGCAACTGTAAAAGATTTAAAAAGTGCAAAATTTGACGAAACAGTTGAAATTGCAATGAATTTAAATGTAGATCCTCGTCATGCTGACCAAATGGTTCGTGGTGCGATTGTTCTTCCTCACGGTACAGGGAAAACTGTTCGTGTTGCTGTATTTGCTAAGGGTGCCAAAGCAGATGAAGCAAAAGCTGCTGGAGCAGATATTGTTGGAACTGATGATCTTGTAGCACAAATCAAAGAGGGTGTTTTTAACTTTGATGTTGTTGTTGCTGCACCAGACTGTATGGGACTTGTTGGTCAAATTGGTCGTATTTTAGGGCCAAAAGGTTTAATGCCAAACCCTAAAACAGGAACAGTTACTCCAGATGTTGCAAAAGCGATTAGCAATGTAAAAGGTGGGCAAGTAAACTTCCGTGTTGATAAAAAAGGGAATATCCATGCAGGTATTGGAAAAGCTTCTTTTGGTGCAGAACAAATTGCTGAAAACCTCAGTGCATTTGTTGTTGCTATCAACAAGCAAAAACCTGCTTCTGCAAAAGGGCGTTACATCAAAAATGCTGCACTGAGCTTAACTATGAGTCCAGCTGTAAAACTTGATGTAATTGAGTTAGCAGACATTAAATAGACTAAACGCCATTTGGCGTTTGTTTATTTAGAAATGAAATTTTTTAGTTTGAGATATTTGTATCTTTAACTAAAGATTTTCATTTTTTTGGAAATCTGAATTTACTTGGACTAAAGATAGTTGGGGGTATCTACTGTGTTGGTAGTGAGCTTAATCGAGCCTTTCTCGCCCCTCTTGAAGTTATGTCTGGAAAGGAGAAAATATGTTAAAGTCAAAAAAAGCTGAAGTAATTGCTGACTTAACAGCTGCGTTTGAAAACACAACTGCTGTAGTTATATGTGACTACAAAGGATTAACTGTTGACAAACTTGAAGTGTTAAGAAAAGCTGCGAAAGCAAAAGACACAAGTGTTCAGGTTGTAAAGAATACTTTAGCAACAATCGCATTAAATAATGCGGGTATGAGCGGTGTTGAGATTAAAGATACAAATATTTTTATTTGGTCTGATGATGTTATCTCTGCTGCAAAAATATCTGCAGATTTTGCTAAAGACAATGAACAATTTGTTATTAAAGCTGGTTACTTAGATAAAGAACCTGCAGACATAGCGAAAATCGAAGCATTTGCTAAACTTCCTGGTCGTGATGAACTTCTTGGTATGCTTGCTGCTACTTGGATGGCTCCAATCACAAATATGGCTGTTGGAATCGACGCACTTCGTCAAAAGAAAGAAGAGGAAGAAGCATAAGCTTCTTTTTTTAAATAAAATATAAAATAATAAGGAGTCTTAAATGGCTGTAACTAAAGAAGACGTATTAGAATTTATCTCTGGATTATCTGTTCTTGAGCTTTCTGAGCTTGTAAAAGAATTTGAAGAAAAATTTGGTGTATCTGCACAACCTGTTGCTGTAGCTGGTGGTGCTGTTGCTGGTGAAGCTGCTGCTGAAAAAACTGAATTTGATGTAGTACTTACTGATGTTGGTGCTAAGAAAATTGGTGTTATTAAAGCAGTTCGTGGTCTTACTGGTCTTGGACTTAAAGAAGCAAAAGAAGCTTGTGAAAACTTACCATCTACAATCAAAGAGGGTGTAGATAAAGATGCTGCTGAAGAAGCAAAAGCTGCTTTAGAAGAAGCGGGTGCATCTGTAGAAGTTAAATAAGTCTTAGCGACTATTCATTTCTATGAGGGCATTTGCCCTCACTTTTTGGGCGCTTTTACGAAGAGAAATTCTCTCCTCGTAAAAGTGCCCTTATGTCGTTTATAAGCACTATAATTAATATGACAACTATTTAGTTCTTTTTATAGAACTCAAACATCTAGCTAGAGACGTCTAGTTTAGATTATCAACAACTCATCGAGGTTAGCCTATGTTAAACACTTTATATTCCGGAAACCGTCTTCGTGTAGATTTCTCAAAAACTCCTCAAGCTATTGAAGTACCCAACTTATTGCAATTACAACAAAGTTCTTATGATACATTTTTAATGCTTGATGCTAAAGATAGAACTGCTAGTGGGATTGAAAATGTATTTCAATCTGCTTTTCCAATTCATGATACTCAAAATAGATTAACTATAGAGTATATTGGCAGTGAAGTAACGAATCCTAAATACACAGTGCGTGAGTGTATGGAGAGAGGGCTTACTTATGCGGTAAGTTTACGCATGAAAACTCGTCTTGTTCTTTGGGACAGAGATGAAAACACAAAAGAGAAACTTGGTGTAAAAGATATTAAAGAGCAGAGTATATTTGTTCGTGATATTCCACTTATGACTGATAGAACTTCATTTATTATTAATGGTGTTGAGCGTGTTGTTGTCAATCAACTTCACCGCTCACCAGGTGTTATTTTTAAAGAAGAAGAGTCTGTAACCGCAGGTAATAATCTTGTATATACAGGACAAATTATCCCTGATCGTGGTTCTTGGCTCTATTTTGAGTATGACCCTAAAGATATTTTATACATGAGAATTAACAAACGCCGTAAAGTACCTGTAACGATTATGTTCCGTGCTTTGGGTTACTCAAAACAAGATATATTAAAACTTTTCTATCCTATTCAAACAATACATATAGAAGATGGAAAATTCACTATGGATTATAATCCAAGTGATTATGCTTCAAGAATATCGTATGATTTATTGGATGCAGATGGAAAAGTACTTGTGCATGCAGGTAAAAGACTCTCTGCGAAAAAAGGACAAAAATTACTCGATGATGGTGTGAAAACTGTTCAATACCCATTAGAGATTCTACTTGAACGTTATTTGGCAGAACCTATTATTGACCCTGAAACTGGGGAAGTGTTATTTGATACAATGACACATATTGATGAGACAAAACTCAAAAAACTTGCCGAGCTTGGTGTGGAGTCTTTTAAAATTGCTAATGATTTAGCCGAAGGTGTTGATGGGTCTGTCATTAATGCATTTAATGCAGATGCTGATTCTTTGAAACTCCTCAAACAAACAGAAGAGATTGAAGATGAAAACGATTTAGCTGCAATTCGTATTTATAAAGTAATGCGTCCTGGAGAACCAGTAACAAAAGAAGCTGCAAAAATCTTTGTTAATCAACTCTTTTTTGATCCTGAACGTTATGACTTAACACAAGTTGGTCGTATGAAAATGAATCATAAACTTGGACTGAACATTCCTGAATATGTGACTGTTTTAACACATGAAGATATTATAGAGTCTGTGAAATATGTCATTAAAGTCAAAAATGGGCAAGGGCATATTGATGATAGAGATCACTTAGGAAATCGTCGTATCCGTTCTATTGGTGAACTTTTAGGTAATGAACTTCATAATGGTCTTGTCAAAATGCAAAAAGCGATTCGTGACAAACTCTCTACTATGAGTGGTCCAATGACAGAGCTTATGCCACATGATTTAATCAACTCAAAAATGATTACTTCTACAATCATGGAGTTTTTCTCAGGTGGACAACTTTCACAGTTTATGGATCAAACAAATCCACTCTCAGAAGTAACACACAAGCGCCGTCTTTCAGCACTTGGTGAAGGTGGTCTTGTCAAAGAGCGTGCCGGCTTTGAAGTGCGGGATGTTCACCCAACTCACTATGGTAGAATTTGTCCTATTGAGACTCCAGAGGGACAAAATATTGGTTTGATCAATACACTTGCAACATACTCAAAAGTGAATGAACATGGGTTTATTGAAGCACCGTATAGATTGATGAAAGATGGGAAGATTACTTCTGAAGTTGTTTATTTGACAGCGACACAAGAAGAGGGTGTAATGATTGCAGCCGCTTCTAATAAAATTGATAGTGAAGGGAATTATGTTGAAGAGCTCATTGCTGTGCGTCAAGATGGTGAGATTATCTTACGCCCTGCAACAGATTGTGAGTATGCTGACCTCTCTTCTCATATGGTTGTTGGTGTTGCTGCTTCACTCATTCCATTCCTTGAACATGATGATGCCAACCGTGCCCTTATGGGATCAAACATGCAACGTCAAGCTGTACCACTCCTACGTGTCAATGCACCAATGGTAGGAACGGGAGTTGAAAAACTTGTTGCCCGTGATTCTTGGGAGTGTGTGAAAGCAAAACGCTCAGGAACAATTGAAAAAGTTGATGGAAAACATATCTATGTTATGGGTGAAGATGATGGGGAAATCTATATAGATTACTATCCATTACAAAAAAATCTCAGAACCAACCAAAATACTTCATTTACACAAAAACCAATTGTAAAAGTTGGCGAAAAAGTCACGAAAGGACAAATCATTGCCGATGGTCCAAATATGGATCAAGGGGAACTCGCACTTGGTGTAAATGCTATGGTTGCGTTTATGCCTTGGAATGGGTATAACTATGAAGATGCGATTGTTATTTCTGAGCGTTTAATCCGTAAAGACTCTTTTACTTCTGTGCATGTCTATGAAAAAGAGATTGAAGCACGTGAACTTAAGCATGGTGTTGAAGAGATCACTCGTGATATTCCAAATGTGCGTGATGATGAGCTTACTCACCTTGATGAATCTGGAATCGTTAAAATCGGTACAAAAGTAAGTGGCGGAATGATTTTAGTTGGGAAAGTTTCTCCAAAAGGTGAAGTAAAACCAACTCCAGAAGAACGTTTGCTCCGTGCTATTTTTGGTGAAAAAGCTGGGCATGTTGTGAACAAATCACTCTATTGTCCACCATCTATGGAAGGGGTTGTTGTTGATATTAAAATCTTTACAAAAAAAGGTTACGACAAAGACCCTCGTGCATTAGAACTTGAAAAAGAAGAGTCTGATCACTTAGAGCGTGAACACTATGATAGACTTTTAATGATTGACAAAGAAGAGATGCTGCGTATTACAAAACTTTTAACACGTGAAGCACTTTTGTCAGATATTAAAGTTGGTGAAAATGAGTATAAAGCAGGCGATATCATTAATGGAGAAGATTTAGTCAATGTCAATCGTTTTGCGATGAATGCAATTGTAAAATCATTCTCAGAAGAGGTGCAGGCTGAGTACACAAAAACAAAAAATTATTTCCAAAAAGAGAAACGTGTATTTAGAGATGAGCATGAAGAAAAGCTTACTATCTTAGAAAAAGATGACATCTTGCCAAATGGTGTTGTGAAGTATGTAAAAGTCTATATTGCTACAAAACGCCAACTCAAAGTTGGAGATAAAATGGCAGGACGTCACGGAAATAAAGGTATTGTTTCTATTATCGTTCCTGAGGTAGATATGCCATATATGGAAGATGGACGTTCTGTTGATGTGTGTTTGAATCCACTAGGTGTTCCTTCTCGTATGAATATTGGTCAGGTTTTAGAGATGCACCTTGGTATGGCTGGACGTGAACTTGGAAACCAAATTCAAGAGCAGTTCGATACAAAACAAAAAGATTTTATTGATACTCTAAGATCAAAAATGATTGCTATTGCTGATGTTGCAGGACTGATGAATGCAGCTGAAGTGATTGGCAAGATGAGTGATGATGAATTCTTAAAATATGCAAGAGATTGGGCAAAAGGCGGGGTGCGTTTTGCAACACCTATTTTTGAAGGTGTCAATGCAGGTGAGTTTGAAAAACTCTATGAACTTGCAAAAATGGATGCTGATGGAAAAGTAGTGCTTTACGATGGAAAAACAGGTGATAAAATCAAAGAGCGTGTCAATGTTGGGTATATGTATATCCTTAAACTACACCACCTTGTTGATGAAAAAATCCATGCACGTTCCACTGGACCATACTCTTTAGTCACACAACAACCAGTTGGTGGTAAAGCACTCTTTGGTGGACAAAGATTTGGGGAAATGGAAGTATGGGCTTTAGAAGCTTATGGTGCTTCTGCAGTTTTAAAAGAGATGCTGACTATCAAATCGGATGATGTTGATGGACGTGTACGTGCGTATAAAGCAATCACAAAAGGTGAGTTGATACCAGAATCAGGTATCCCTGAAACACTCTTTGTATTAACAAAAGAGTTACAATCATTAGCACTTGATGTAGAGATTATGGACGAGGTGGAAGACGATGAGTAAATTAGTACCAGTAGAAGTTACTGAAGAGAAAAGACCAACAGATATAAAACAGCTTCAATTCCGTTTAGCATCCCCTGAAAAGGTGATGTCTTGGAGTCATGGGGAAGTAAAAAAACCTGAAACAATTAACTACCGTACACTCAAACCTGAGCGTGACGGGCTATTTTGTGCAAAAATCTTTGGTCCAGTGAGAGACTATGAGTGTTTATGTGGTAAATATAAAAAAATGCGTTATAAAGGTGTTGTCTGTGAAAAATGTGGTGTTGAAGTAACATCTACTAAAGTTCGCCGTACACGTATGGGGCATATTGAGCTTGTTACACCAGTGGCACATATTTGGTATGTTTCTTCATTACCATCTCGTATTGGAACACTGCTTGGTATTAAAATGAAAGACCTTGAACGTGTACTTTACTATGAAGCTTATATCGTTGAATCAGGTGGAGAAGCATACTATGATGCTGAAGCAAAAACACCAGTATTGCAGTACGATGTTTTAAATGAAGAGCAATACAGAACACTTGTACAGCGTTTTGGCGAGCTTGGATTTAAAGCACGTATGGGTGGGGAAGTTATTCGTGATTTACTTGATTCTATTGACTTAGTAGATTTATTTACTATGCTCAAAGAAGCTCTTGGTGAAACAAAATCAGTTGCAAAACAAAAAACAATTAACAAACGTCTCAAAGTAATTGAGTCATTTTTAAATAGTGGAAACAATCCTGCTTGGATGATGCTGACCGTACTTCCCGTACTTCCACCAGATTTACGTCCACTTGTTTCGCTTGATGGTGGAAAATTTGCAGTTTCTGATGTCAATGACTTATACCGTCGTGTGATTAACCGTAATCAACGTTTAAAACGCCTTGTAGAACTTGAAGCACCAGAGATTATTGTACGTAATGAAAAACGTATGTTGCAAGAATCAGTTGATGCACTTTTTGACAATGGTCGTCGTGCAAACGCAGTAAAAGGGGCAAATAAGCGTCCTTTAAAATCACTCTCTGAAATTATTAAAGGGAAGCAAGGTCGTTTCCGTCAAAACTTACTTGGAAAACGTGTTGATTTCTCTGGTCGTTCTGTCATCGTTGTTGGTCCATCTTTAAAAATGGATGAGTGTGGGCTTCCAAAGAAGATGGCACTTGAACTCTTTAAGCCGCACTTGATTGCAAAACTTGAAGAAAAAGGGTATGCAACAACAGTCAAAGCTGCCAAAAAAATGATTGAAGATAAAACAAATGAAGTATGGGAATCTTTAGCAGAGATTGTTGATGGGTATCCTATCATGCTTAACCGTGCGCCAACACTGCACAAATTATCTATTCAGGCTTTCCACCCAAAACTCATTGATGGAAAAGCGATTCAACTGCATCCATTAGTCTGTGCTGCGTTTAATGCCGATTTTGATGGGGATCAAATGGCGGTGCATGTGCCTTTATCTTCTGCAGCTATTGCAGAAGCAAAAGTCTTGATGCTTGCTTCTATGAATATCTTGTTGCCTGCATCAGGAAAAGCAATCGCAACACCTTCTCAAGATATGGTCCTTGGAATTTACTATACTTCTTTAGAGAAAAATGGTGTCAAAGGAAGCAATAAATTATTTGCAAATGTTGATGAAGTGAAAATTGCTATAGAGCATGGTGCACTTGATTTACATGCAAAAATAAGAACACGTGTGGATGGACGTATTATTTATACAACTGCCGGACGTCTCTTAATTAAAGAGATTTTACCTGAATTTGTTCCTGTTGAATTATGGAATAAAGTCATGAAGAAAAAAGCAATTAATACCATCGTAGATTATGTACAAAAACATGGTGGTATAGGTGTAACTGCAAGCTTTTTGGATAATTTGAAAAACTTAGGTTTCAAACAGGCAACACAAGCGGGTGTTTCTATTTCAGCAGATGATATTCGTGTGCCTGATATGAAAGTGGCAAAAATTATTGATAGTAAATCACGTGTTATTGATATTCAAAAACAATTTGAAGCAGGTCTTTTAACAGAACAAGAACGTTACAATAAAATTATTGATGTTTGGACAGATACTAACAATACTTTGGCATCTGAGATGATGCAACTTGTTGAGACTGATAAAGATGGTTTTAACTCTATTCACATGATGGCAGATTCTGGAGCTCGTGGTTCAGCAGCACAAATTCGTCAGCTTGCTGGTATGCGTGGATTGATGGCAAAACCAAGTGGTGATATTATTGAAACACCAATTACTTCAAACTTTAAAGAGGGTCTTAACGTTATAGAGTACTTTATTTCAACACACGGTGCGCGTAAAGGTCTTGCCGATACAGCACTTAAAACGGCAAATGCAGGGTACTTAACACGTAAACTTGTGGATGTTGCTCAAAATGTGAAAATTGTCGAGCACGATTGTCATACACATGAGGGAATAGAAATTTCAGATATTCAAGATCAAAATACACTCATTGAGTCTTTAGAAGATAGACTCAATGGTCGTGTGCTTGCAGAAGATGTGATTGATCCGATTTCAAATGAGATTTTATATGCAGAGGGAACACTTCTTGATGAAGTTTCAGCAAAAGTGATTGCTGAAGCAGGTATCAAAACTGCGCACATTAGAACACCAACAACATGTAAAAGTGAAGAGGGTGTTTGTGCTTTATGTTATGGTGTAAACCTTGCAACAGGGCATATCGTTCGTCCTGGAGAAGCCATAGGAATTGTAGCTGCTCAATCAATTGGGGAACCAGGAACACAGCTGACACTTCGTACATTCCACGTTGGGGGAACTGCAAGTTCGACTGCACAAGAGCGTCAAGTTCTCGCAGATAGAGAAGGATTTATTCGTTACTATAACTTAAAAACATATGAGTCTAAAGAGGGAAAAAATATTGTTGCCAACAGACGAAACGCAGCGGTGCTCCTTGTAGAACCAAAAATAAAAGCACTTTTTGCTGGAAAAGTGGAAATACAAACGATTCATGATGAAGTTGTTGTGAGTTTGGTAGGTGAGCAAGAGACGGTTCGCTACTCTTTACGAAAACATGAAATTGCAAAACCAAATGAACTCGCAGGGGTGAGTGGTCAGGTTGAAGGGAAATACTACTTCCCTTATGAAAATGGTACAAATGTAGAAGCGGAAGATTCTATAGTAGAGAGTATTAAAGATGCTTGGAATGTACCATCTCGTGTGCCATATGCCTCAGAACTTTTAGTAGAAAATGGTGCTCCTGTGACACAAAAAATTGTTGCAAAAGAAGCGGGAACTGTGAAGTACTTCTTACTCAAAGGTGATTATTTAGAAAGATTTGAAGGGCTTGAAGCAGGGTATAGTGTGGATGAAAAAGGACTCTTTGCTGCTGTTATCGATGAAAACAATCGTGAAGCCGTTCGTCACTATATTGCACGTGGTTCGGTTCTTGTACTGAGTGATAATGAGACAATCGAAGCAGGAGCATTAATCGCAAAACCAGCGAGTGATGAGTCTGTGGTTATTGCTGAGTGGGATCCATACTCTAACCCTATTATTTCTGAATCAAATGGTACGATTAGTTATGAAGATATTATTATTGGTGCCACTGCAAGTGAACAACTTGATGAACTCACTGGAAAATCACGTCTCATGATTAATGAGCATATCTCATCTGAGTATAAACCAGCTGTTGTTTTAGCAACAGAAAATGGTGAGATTTTACGTTATGCGATTGAGCCAAAATCATCGATTTATGTAGCAGATGGTGCAACGGTAAAAATTGCAGATATTATTGCAAAAACACCAAAAGCATTGCAAAAATCATCAGATATTACAGGGGGTCTTCCTCGTGTTTCTGAACTTTTTGAGGGTCGTCGTCCTAAGGCTACAGCACTTATCTCTGAGATTGATGGTGTGGTAAGTTTTGGTAAAATGCTTCGTGGAAAAGTGCGTATTGTTATTAACAGTGCAGATAATGGAATTGTCAAAGAGTACTTTGTCGATAAATCGCATGAACCAGTTGTTAATGCGGGTGACTTTGTGCATGCGGGTGAGCGACTGACTACAGGTATTTTATCATCGCATGAACTTTTACGAATTATGGGTGTGAAAGCATTATATAATTACCTTGTTTCTGAAGTACAACAAGTTTACCGTTCTCAAGGGGTAAATATTGCCGATAAACATATTGAAGTTATCTTCACACAAATGTTGCGTCAAATCAAAATTGTCAAATCTGGGGATACAAAATTTATCGAAGGTGATTTAGTTTCTAAAGCAAAATTTGCAGCAGAAAATGCAAAAATTACGCGTCTTGGTGGTCGTCCAGCGATTGCAGAACCATTCCTTGTAGGTATCACAAGAGCGGCTGTATCGGCAGATAGTATCATCTCAGCAGCATCGTTCCAAGATACAACAAAAGTCTTAACAGAAGCAGCTGTTTCTGCTAAAGTAGATAATTTAGACAACTTAAAAGAGAATGTCATTATTGGTCGTACGATTCCTGTTGGAACAGGTATCTATAAAGGTCAAAATGTGCTTTTTGAAGCAGAAGAAGAGTAAACTTCCCTTCTTTTTTCTAAGCCATTTTTGGCTTAGAATTTTTTTATCAAAACTTCCCCTTACATAACTATGCTATAATATATCTTACAAGAAAGTATTAGGCAACAAGCATGGAAAAAATATTTAGCAAATTAAATGATTCGCAAGCAGAGGCAGTCAAACAAACTGAGGGACCTGTCCTTATTTTAGCGGGTGCTGGAAGTGGAAAAACCACAACGATTATCTCGCGTTTGGCATATCTTATAGAGGTAGTGGGGATTCCCGCATCCAATACCTTGACACTTACCTTTACCAATAAAGCCGCCAAAGAGATGAAAGAACGCTCTTTAGCGATGATTGAAAATGTTGCATATCCACCTTTGCTGTGTACGTTTCATAAATTTGGCTTGTTGTTTTTAAAATTTCATATTCATTTGCTGAATCGCCAAAATAATTTTGTTGTGATTGATACAGATGATAAAAAGCGCATTATAAAGAAAATAAATGCAGAGTTACCGACACCATTAATTGCCAGTGAAATTTCGCGCTATAAAAACTCGCTGATGTCGCCAGATGATGCCTATAAACAGGCAGAACTTTTTAATTACAAACAGATTGCAGAGATTTATGCAAAATATGAAGCCTATTTACATGAAAATAATCTTGTCGATTTTGATGATTTAATTGCTTTAACCTATAAATTACTTGATGAAAATCCTGCATTGGCAGAAGCAACTTCGAAAAAGTATCAATACATTATGATTGATGAGTATCAGGATACGAATGAACTGCAACTCAAACTCATTCAAAAACTTTGTACAAGCCATAAAAATATCTGTGTGGTTGGTGATGATGATCAAAGTATTTATGGGTGGCGGGGTGCACATATTCGCAATATTATGGAGTTTGATCAAGATTTTTTAGGCACACATGTTTTTAAGCTTGAAGAAAATTACCGTTCACGACCCCCTATTTTAAAAGTTGCCAATGCACTCATTGAACATAACCGTTCGCGTTTAGGGAAAAAGCTCATTCCGACACGCGATGGCGGGGAAGATGTCAGTATTATTAACTCCAATGATGAGAATGAAGAGGCAAGAAAAATTGCGGACAATATTAATAAACTTTTAAATCAAGGGGTGCATGCAGAAGATATTGCAATTTTATACCGTGTGAATGTTTTAAGTCGTTCTATAGAAGAGGGGCTTAATCGTGCGGGTATTAACTATAAACTTGTAGGTGGCTTGCGTTTTTATGATAGAGCGGAGGTGAAAGACCTTATATCATACATCCGGGTCATTACTAATTTTCATGATGATTTTTCTCTCAAACGCATCATTAACAAACCAAAACGCGGCCTTGGAAAAGCGAGTGTCGATAAAATAGAACTGGCTGCTCATGCAAATGAGACTTCTATATTTGAGTATATTAAAAATGTATCAGTGGCAGATTTGACAGCCTTGGTGAAAAAGAAAAATACAGCAACCTTGAAAAAATTTATAAAAGATATAGAGTATGTTGCAAAAGTCGCAAGAGAATCTACATATGAATTTATTGATGTGCTTGAAGATACATTTCACCTCAAAGAGATTTACAAAGGGATGCAAGATGAAGCCGATAGAGTGCTCAATATGGATGAATTTTATGGACTTTTCCGTGATTTTGTCAAAAAAAACCCCGAGCAGAGTTTAGATGAATTTTTAAATGAATTGACACTCCAAAGTGATCAAGACCAAGTTGAAGGGGAAAGTATTTATATGATGAGTATCCATGCTTCAAAAGGTTTAGAGTTTGGATATGTATTTATTATAGGGATGGAAGAGGGGTTTTTACCGCTTATTGGTGATGGAAGTGACCTTGAAGAAGAGCGCCGTTTAGGGTATGTTTCGATGACACGTGCCAAAGATAGTCTCACCCTTTCGCATGCTGCAAGCCGTTTTTACAAGGGGCGAAGAAGTGATTTGCAAAAGAGCCGCTTTTTTAATGAAGCAGGTTTGATGCAGGGCTCTTTAAAATTAGAGAAAAATACTGCATTTAAAAAGGGTGACTTAGTGCGTCATAAGCTTTTTGGAACAGGGCGTATTACTGGTGTGAGTAAATCAGGACGAGAGTTTAAGTTGCAAATTAATTTTTCAGGGACAAAACGCGATATTTTAGCGTCTTTTATTGAGAAACTATGAATCGTCTTTTTGTAGCCTACAAACCAAGTGGCATGAGTTCTAATTTTTTTCTCTCCACACTTAAACGCAAGTATAAAAATAAAAAAGCAGGGTTTTCTGGAACACTTGACCCTTTTGCTAAGGGAGTGTTACTTGTAGGGTTTGGATCACACACAAAACTTTTTCGTTTTTTAAATAAAGCACCCAAAAAATATAGAGCGACTTTATGGCTTGGAGCAAAGAGTGACTCTTTAGATACAGAGATGATAGAGGATGTTGCATCACTTCCACCGCTGCCTCAAAAAGAGGTGCAAGCAGTGCTTCAAAGTTTGGAAGGTGCATTAGAGTATGAACCTCCTATTTTTAGTGCAAAACAGATCAATGGGAGGCGTGCTTATGATTTAGCACGAGCCGGAGTTGCGTTTACACTCAACACAATCAACTCCACGATTTATGAAACACAATTCATTCACTATTGTCATCCATTTATTACTTTTGAAGCGACAGTGAGCGAGGGGACATATATTCGTTCTTTAGGACGCATTATTGCACAGCGACTTGGTGTAGAGCATGGGAGTTTAAGTGCCTTAGAACGCCTCAATGAAGGGCAGTTTTTTTACAATAATGAGCAAGCACTCGATATAAAAAAATCACTCAATATTCCGAAGAATTACTATATGGGTGCAAGTGACAATGTGAAATATGGAAGAGTTCTTGCTTTAGATGATTTACAAGAGCAAAAAGAGGGTACATACTGGTTAGATAATGGTGAGACTATCTCCATTATAAGCATCTAAGACAATAGAGTAAACTATGCATTAGGTAGGATAGAGATATGTTAGTTTTAGCAAGAAAAATAGACGAAGCTATTACCATTGGTGATGATATAGTAGTAAAAGTAATCTCTGTTGATAAGGGTGTTGTAAAACTTGGTATTGATGCACCGCATACGATTGCCATTGTAAGAA
>WFQD01000027.1 GCA_015487265.1 Sulfurimonas sp.
CAGCTATCATCATTTCTATTTAAATTTATATTTCTACCAGCTAGGCAATCCAATAAGAAACTATCAAAAAAATAAAACTGTATTAATTCTTTTAATGAATCATTCTCTAATTCACCACTTTTAAGAAGTAAACTAGTTATCAGAGGTGGTTCAAAGTAGTACTCAACATTTTTTAAAGAATTTATAAGCTTTCCCATTATTGTAGTACCGCTTCTAGCACTACCACCTATAATAATCATCTCATCTAATATGTTACCCCATGAATTGACATCTATTATACGCATTTTAACTCCATTTTGCGATATTTGCTTCGCCTTCTAATATCATTTTTCTTGCTTTTGGCAAGCCATCACCCACGAAGTTAAAAAGATTTGCAGTTGCAACTCCATTTACATGTTGTATGCCAAGTCCACTTTGTAGATGTTGCCCATTACCTGCGCCCCCAGCTATAATAAGAGGAACAGATATTGACTCAGATATTTTTTTAATAGTTTCTATGTCATACCCAAATCCTGTACCATCTTTATCTATTGAGTTTAAATATATTTCACCAATATTTAATTCTTCTAAATATTTTATATATTCCTCAAGATCTAAGGTTATCACTTCTGTAGCATCTTTTATATATACTTTATTGACACCATTTGTTGTCTTGTAGTCTATAGATGCAACTAAACTTTGAGAACCATATTGACCAATAAGTTTTTTAACTAATTTTGGATCAGTGTATAATGCTGTGTTTAGTACTATTTTATCGGCCCCACTATCAAATAATAACTTTGCATCTTCCATGCTTCGTATGCCACCACCAGCAGATATAGGTATAAAAACATCATCTACAAGCCTACTTAGAGTCAATGCAAACTTATCCAAATCTTTATCTTTTCGTGAAGCATTTAATACTATAAGTTCATCCAATGAAAAGGCTATCTCTTTAAATTTATAATTTCTCTCAAGCCAGTTGATATTTCCAACTTTCTGAAGTCTAAAGTTTCTGCTTTGATTAAAGTAACCATTATCGTAAATTAGTGTAAATATTATTCTTTTTCTTAGCATCCAAAATTCTTTATAAAATTTACTAAAAGTTTTAAACCATTAGTTTGACTAAGCTCAGGATGAAATTGCACACCAGCTATATTATCTTGTTCATAACTAGCAATAAATTCATTACCATATTCACATATTGCCTGATTTATTTGCTTATCGCTTTGAACTTGATAGCTATGTGTAAAATAAAAATCTGATAAGTTATCTATCCCTGAGTATAGTACAGATTCTCTCGGTTTAACTACTTGATTAAACCCCACATGGGGGACTTTTAAATTATTAATAGAAAATTTTTGTGTTTTAGCTGGAATAAAGCCTAAACCGTTATTTAATCCATCTTCATTGCTTGATTCTGTTAAAAGTTGCATACCTAAACAGATACCTAAAATAGGTTTTTTATTTATAAGCACAGAATTATACAAAATAGTATCCAAGTGAAGTTCTTTTATATTATTCATAGCTTTTGCAAATGACCCAACACCTGGCAATATTAACTTATCAGACAACTCTATATCTTTTAATTTGTTTGATACAATAATCTCATTAACACCTATATGCTTTAATGAACTAATTATTGATTTTATGTTGCCCATTCCATAATTAACTATTACAATTTTCATATATAAAAATCTTCCCCTACGACAAATTTTGGCTGCCAAACTCCATCTATTTTTTCGAACAAATCTTTATTTGCATAACGATCTAGTACAGCATCAAATTCTTCTTTCGTCATGTTGTAATATTCTAAATATGTATCAATAAGATCATAAGGATAAGCATTGTCGTACATTTTAACTAAGTTCAATGCTTGATCTCTTGTCATAGAACCTCTTCGTATTTCAATTCCTGCATCTTGGGTTGCTCTACCAAAACCAAATTTGAGATACATCATATAGGCATGAAGCGCATATAATGCTTGATCATTTTGAGCAAAATTTGTAAATGTGTCATGATTGCCATCTTCTTTTTCAATCAACCCACAATATTCCTTTGCAATAATATAATTTCTATATGAATCCCAAGCTTCAAAATATGACCAGTGAGTAAAGGATAAACCCACTTCTGATATTTCATCATCAGTAGGAAACTTAAAAAATGCCAAATCAGCTTCACTAATATCTCCATCAGTTTGAATTCTCTCAAAAACTTTTTCGTGCCCACCTTCTAAATAAATTCGTTTCATATATTCAATGTCATAAAGCGCTTTATTTTTAGTTTCTGTTGAACCACCATATTCTATCTCGCCATCTTCTCCATAAAAAATCAACGGTATTTTAAAGTTGGCTGCAGTTTTAATTACAGCAGTCATTATAGCAATCAACCAACCGTAATATGGAAAGCCTTTTTCAATAAAACCATATTTATTTAGCCTATCTAAGACAATAGGATTACACGAAATATGGATGTGATTATATCCTGACCGTATAAAGTTTTCAAGATTTTTATTACCTATTTCTAGAGACAATGCAGGCCTAACTGTTACAGTTAAAGGATTCATGCCATACTTATGCTTTAATTGATATGCCACATATGAGCCATCCTTTCCACCACTAACTGGTACTATACAATCAAAATTACCATTTTTAGAACGATGCTTATTAAGCAATTTAATTAACTCTTTTTCTCTAACATTCCAATCCATTACTCTCTTTTCTTCCATCCATTGACAAGCATTGCACCACCCTCTTTCATCAAATGTTATTCTTGGTCGTGTTGACATATTTAAACAATTTTTACACCA
This sequence comes from Sulfurimonas sp., assembly GCA_015487265.1. Taxonomy (GTDB): domain Bacteria; phylum Campylobacterota; class Campylobacteria; order Campylobacterales; family Sulfurimonadaceae; genus Sulfurimonas. Next base: position 2,789 of record WFQD01000027.1, read on the forward strand.
AAATATCTTTTTTCTACTCATCTTTTACTCCATGGTTTATATAGTAAATCCATCATCAACAATAATATTTTGTCCATTAACATATTTGCTCATATCACTAAGTAAGTAAATGAATGTACCTTTTAAATCACTTTTATCTAACATACCTTTATTCAGACACTCTTTTTTGTATTTTTCCAAAAAAGTTTTTGGTTGAGCATCTAAGATTCCTCCCGGACTTAATGTATTTACTCTTATATTCATACCTTTAAAAAACTTTGCCATATATTTTGTTAGATGAATCAGCCCTGATTTTATGGCTGTATACTCAACGGGCATTGTCATTGAAGTTCCATCATACACTTCAAACCTTGGAGCAACAACACCGTAAATAGAACCTATGTTTATAATATTACCATATTTTTGCTTTTTAAAATATTTTGCAAATTGTTGTGATGTCAAAAAATATCCACCAAGGTTTAACCCGACATTTACTACAAAATCATCATATTCTACATCAAAAAAATGCTTTCCATAATTTTTATTTCTTGGATAAGCATTGTTTACTAAAGCATTGATTTTTCCATATTCCCTGTCTAGCTTTTTTATACACTCTTGTAAAGATCTTTTTGAAGTTATATCCAATTTAACGAAGTCTATATTTTTTGTATTAAGTTCATCAGATAGCTTGTTTTTTGTTTTTTCCCCAACATTTTTATCGATATCAGCTATAACTGCCACACCCCCATTTTCTACTACTGCTTTTACGAACTCTTGACCGATTAATCCTGCACCGCCGGTTATAACTACAACGTTATTTTTCAACATCTCTTTCCTTCATCAAAAACTCAACAAATTTATAATCAAGTTCTGTATCAATATCTATTGATCTCTCTTCCGGCATTACATAAAGACCTGTATTTTCCAAAAAAAGTGTATCACTATTTAGCAAGATATCTCTCTTCCAAATATAAATAGAAGCATTCATATCATAACTTTTTGGAGCATCTTGTCGTCTGACTACACCACCTTCCAATGTTTTTGATAAATACACTTTTCCATCTTGATCCACTTCAATAAGATTGAAGTAAGGACTTCTTCTGCTTGGCATTGCTGTTATTAGGTTGTCATTGTCATTTTTTATAAAATGCTCAAAAGCTTTTGTTATATCTTCTACACTTCTAAGAGGTGCAGTTGCATCCAAATCTACAAGATAATCAAAAGTTTGATGATAATACTTTTCACTTCTGCTAAATGCATCTTTTATAACATCTAATTTTCCTGCTGTATCACTGGCTAACTTTGGATCTCTTTTAAAAAAAACTTCTGCACCATATTCTTTAGATACTCTTGCTATCTTATTATCATCTGTACTTATGACAATATGCTCAAATAACTCAGAGGCTTTTGCCTGTTCTATGGTATAGGCTATTAAAGGTTTTCCATTCAACTCTTTAATATTTTTATTTTTAACACCCTTTGAGCCACCTCTTGCACAAATGGTGCATAATATCTTTCTCATTTGTTTTGTCCTTGAATTGCATCTATAGTGTCCATTATCTTAAGACCTTCCTTGTATGTACAAATATTATCTTCATTGATAAAAGCAGCTTGATGCATTTGTACAAACATAAAATTTCTCTCTAAATTTTTAACTTCGCATACTTCTTCTATGTCATTCTTGCTCTTTTTTGTAAGTTTGTTTTTGATAAAATCAAGTTCATAACTATTATCAAGTGTATCTACAGTAAGTTTTCTACGCGTAGTTTTACTGATGTAGTCTAAGGAAACATTTATAATTACCTGCTTATTTGTTTTACCAATTAACATTGTCAAATCATCAGAGTTTATCTCCAGATCAGAAACTTTTCCTTGGTAACTTTTAATTTCTTCTATTTTTCCAAATAGCCATTGTACATAGTCGATTTCGTGACTAAGATCAAGTAATACGCCACCACCTTCTTCCCTTTTTGAACTATAGGATTTCCTATAATCTGTTGCTGGTCTCCAAGTTGGCAGATATTGGCCACACTGGATATTTGCATATATAACTTTTTCATTGCGAATGAAATCTTTAAGTTTTTGAAGAAGTGGGTGAAATCTTAAAACATATCCAATGTAAACAACATTATTTTTTATTTGCAACTCTTTTTTAGATTCAAATAATGGTTTTTCACACAATATTATTTTATCTTTAACCAGTTTATCTATATATTTTAAGTGCTCATAGTGTTTATTGGTTTGTGAAGCTATTACAAAATAATCATATTGAGAAATATTTTTTACTTCTTGCAAAGTTCTATATGTTGTACGCTTCTCAATACTTTGCTGTGTAACCAAAGTAATAGATTCTATATTTGGAAAGCTGGATAACACTTTATCATGTCTTTTTCCAATAGAACCATAACCTACAATAAGTACTTTCACTCAAATACCTCAAAATATTCTCTATTCGCTTTTTCGTACTCTTCTATCCTGCCAATATCAAGCCAGTACTCTCTAAGAGGAAAAGAGATCGCTTTTTTATTCATCTCAATTAATTTTTCAAAAAGTGTCGGCATATCAAAAAACTCATCTTTTGGTATAAGATCTATACATTCGGAATTAAACATATATATCCCAGCACTGACAAAAAACTTATGAATTGGTTTTTCTTCTATAGAATTAATTTTACCATCTTTTACATTGACAACACCATAAGGAACTTGAAAGTCGTACTCTCTTACACACATACTTGCTATAGCTTCATTTTGCATATGAAATTCCAGCATATGTTCAAAGTTAACATTGGTAAGCAGATCCCCATTCATGACAAAAAATGGATTTTGAGGTCTTTCCTTAAGTAAACTCAATGCTCCAGCCGTTCCCATTCGCTTATCTTCTAAAATATACTCTATAGAGACGCCAAACTTGCTGCCATCTCCAAAATAGTCCTGGATAATGTTTGACTTATAGTTTACACACATCACTATATTTGTAAACCCATAAGAAGCAAATCGCTCAACTATAGTTTGCAGTATGGGTTTGCCGCCAACATGAAGCATAGGTTTTGGAGTAGTTTCTGTAAGCGGTCTTAGCCTTGTCCCAAGTCCACCGACCATTAACACAACTTTATTTGGATGATTTTGTGGTTTTAGCAGCTCATCGAGTATCGCTATGCTCACAACTTTTCCTTTATCATTTACAACAGGGACTTGATAGATCTTTTTCAATGTACAGATATTAATGATAGATTCTTTGCTCTCATCTACAGAAACAACTGTAGGCTCTTTAAAATACACATTTTCTATAGAGCTTTCAAGATTTTTCCCATCTAAAATAGCTCTACGAATATCTCCATCAGTTATGGTTCCAAGGAGTTTATCATCATCATTCACTACTAAGGCGATTTTGATAGCACCGCTATCTAAAATACCTAATGCTTCTTTTATCGTTGTATTTTCTTTGAGTTTTATTTTTTCTATGCTTGTCATACTATTATCTC
>WFQD01000028.1 GCA_015487265.1 Sulfurimonas sp.
AAAATAATCTGTATTGTAGCTTTTGACAGCAACATTAATTCTGCCAACATGAAAATACTCTTCAACTTCAACTATCATCTTTTTAATCATTTTCCTATTTAGATAACAATATTATAGCACAACAAAAGAAGAGAGTCAAGTGATTTTATGAATAATTGTAAATCTTGCAGTATTTCTTTTGATTTTTCGCTATTTCAAAAGAGTGCTGAGTTCCCTTGCTTTTGCCATCCCAAAATGCGATACCAAAATCAGAGTTATTCCAAATCTCAACATTACGGATATAACCAGCTCTTTTGCCGTGTTTATCCCATTCTGCTTTAAGTATCAATATTTCAATATTGTGCTCTCTTGCATATTGTTCGGCAAGCCTATCGGCTCCATTGGCTCCACCGCTTACTATCAATGTTATATTCTGCTTTTTTCTTATATAATCAAGCTCTTTCGATAAACAATCATAATCATTGAAACTTCGGCTTCCTACGACTGCTAATTTCAACTTCTAATTCCTTTTATTGCTTTCTATTTTTTTTGTTTTAATAACAATTCTTGCATATATTTTTTTACCATTCAAAAAAGGATAACCGAAATTATAATCATCGGTTTTTGTTGTACTCATTTTTCCAATTATTTCAAATTGGTTAGGATTGTACTTTTCAAGAAAAGTAATAGGCACACCAATAAATCCTTTATAATTTCTAGGTATTTCTGTAACTTTATTCACATTTATTGCATCATAGTTATCATATTTTGGGTAATCTTTTTTGCTATATAATTTATTTAATACTATGTTCTCATGTCTTTTTTTAATATCTAAATTGGTGTACCAAAATGTTCTAGCTGTTTCATAAGAAGAACCATCTGGTCGGATAAAGTGCCTTACACTATTATATCCTAGCCACATTTTGTTCTCTTTTATCAATTTAAAACTTTCATTATATGAAATAGTATTAATATTACCTATTATTAAAAACTCTTTTTGATATTTATCTAGTTGAGCAATATATTCACGAAATAGACTAAATGGAGGATTAGTAACAACTATATCAACACTTTTTAATATCTCTATACATTCTTCACTTCTAAAATCTCCATCACCTTGAAGTGGAGTTTTAATAGCATCATTCAAATCTATTTTACCATCATTATTAATATCTTCAACTATTTCTAACTTATAGGAATTCTTACCCCCGTTATAGTGGGTGGTTATGAGTTTCTTTAACTTTAAATGCTTAAAATTCAGGGCAAAGTATTTAAAAAAATTGCTTTCTTTTGGGTTATCACAATTACAATAAATTATTTTATTCTCAAAATATTTTTTGTAATATTTTAGTTCCTTTTCAATGTCATTTATTTTTGTGTAATATTCATCATTTTTATTTTTTTTAGCATTCTTTAAATTTTTGGTTAAATATGTTTTTCGCTCTAACACAGCTTACTCCCATCTTTATTAACCCTTTCAAACTCATATACAAACACATAAGGATTATCTTCCCATCTGTAGTCTTTTGGTGCTGTTTTGTTCCATAGCCTTATCCACCAATCATATTTAGTTATATTTTCTCTATTGTCTAATGTGGTTTGATAGCCCTCTTTCCATATATCAGAACGAGAAATATCTTGCAATCTATCAACTCTAACATCAGTAATCTTCAAAAAGATGCGAGCCATTTCTTTTATACATCCATTCGGCACACCATTGCAATGAGCCATCCAATCTGCCACAAAACCATCTTTTATAAATCGCTTAGGAATATTTAGTTTTGAAGTTGTATTATCTGCAAGATAATGAAAGTGTATCTCTTCCGTAAAGCACATATCAATCTTTGCAGGTTCTCTAACCCATATTATTTCATCTTTTTGATATTTTCCACACTTAAGGATATTTTGATTAGACAACTTATAACTTTTAAGCAAATCATCATCTATGATATATCTTCCGTGATTTGTTATTCCTGCTCTTCTTGTTTGAGTCTTGCGACCATCAAGAATAGCCTTCGTCATTTCTTCGTTCATTAGTATGTTTTTCATCTACTATCCTTTGTATATGTAATTTTATCCGAAAAAAAATACTAAGTCAAGAAAAACTTTTAATAATTTCTTGACTTTATTAAAATTTTTTAGTTATAATATCGGCATGGCTAAGTTGCAGTACAGCCATAGGTTGATTAAAATTCTATTCCTTATCTCGGTAAAGGTCAGAGGAACAAAATAACAGCTAAGGCTACCGTATGGTCTTATTAATTGTTATGTGGTGCTGGGATAATGGAGTGTTTTATATGATTGAGATAACAGGAATAATCTTGTCGTTGATTTCAATAGGGCTAACCGCATACCAAATCTGGAAAGATTAGTAGCGGATAGAATGTAAGTTAACCGAAATGAAGCAGATTTGGATAGTGGGAGAAAGCTGCAACTTTCGCCAAACCGAAGTCTAAAATCTGTTTCGCTTAATGTATTTTACTCTTTTTGGCTTAATAAGTCAATTTTGAGTTAAAATGAGTGAAATGCACTAAAACTGAACATTTATCAAGCTCTTTTTCGAGGGCTTGGCTAAGTGTTTGACACACTTAAAAAATCAAAACTAAGGAAATCAAGATGTATGGTACAGAGATTTTAGAGAAATATGATCTTAACTGCAAAAGCAGTAAAGAAGCAGAGATAAGAGATTTATTGGCTGACAATACCAATTTGTTTTCGGTTCATAATGATGGAAACCAAATCCAATTAAAACTCGGATCAGATACCCTATGTGGATTATACAAAAAAGAACACATGAGAGTTATTGATTGGAACAACCCAAGATATGAGCATAGAAAAACGCTTGTTAATAAAAAAGGCGAAGAGCTGACAGTAGAATATGCAAAAATTAGACTTCACAGATCTCATAAAGACAATCCAACAGGCTATAACACAACAGTATTGGTCTTTAATACACCGAATGTAGAGTTTGAAACAGAGAGTTCGGCTGTTCACTCTGACGGAGAAAAAGTATCCAAATTCCAAGCGAACAACAATATTTTTTATTTATCCGATTCAGATAAAAAGCGTTTAGGGACATACCCAATCATTATCTACAAAGATGGTAAAAAAACCAAAGCTGATAGATACATGATGAGGTATGTTTAACAGACTGAAACTGCAAAGGATTTAGAGATGGCAGACATGGAAGATTTATTTAATAGTGATGAGATAAAACAAATCAAATCTCTAAAAAGAAAACTAAATAATATTGGGAAAGAACTAGATACTCTTGGCTTAAAGCTTTTTGGGTGGTCTGGTAGCGGTTGCATTATAAAACATGACGATAATGCAAAAGGAGGAGCGTATGTTGTTCAGAGCCTTGTGAATCTATCAATAGATGGAGGTGATCCAGATTATGAAGAATTGGATGATGTGTATTAAAAAGAGACTGATTGAGCTGAACCAAACTAAGGAGTTTAAAATGAGCAAAACTAAAATAGCTAAAGAAAATATAAAAAACAATATAGTGCTAATAAGAGCTTTTGCATTAATTGCTATTGTTTATCTTAGTGGTTTCTCTGAGGCTCTTGCCGAACAAATGATAAATAATTTACCAAATCCAGAGATAAATTTTAATGGGCTTGTTGAAAGATTTTTTGTTTTATTTTTCTCAACAGTTCCATCGGTGACATATCTTGCATTTGCATGGAGAGATGATAATACGGTGATATTTGAAACAGAAAATGACGATACCAAACAGTGCCAAAACTGTAATGAGGCAAGATAGCCAAATCTTTGACTTGAAAAATCTATGGAGAGAAAATGTTTAATGATTTAATGAGATATGAAGAAGTGGAAAAACTTGTGGCAAAAGATTTCTTTCGATATATGAGTGATGTTGGGTATAAATATAATACAAAATCGCTACGAATGGATTATAAAAAGCTTTGGGGAAAAAGAAAGGATAAGAAACACCCAACTTTTTGTATATCTACTGTAAAGGATGGTTTTTTGGAAGATTTCTTACTTCTCTCTAAGAAGCGTCAAGAGCTGCTTTCTTTAACAATAAAGATTCAAGCTGAGGTTGAAGAAGAAGTGAAAATCGCTAAACAAAACCTAAAAAAAGCAAAACTTAAACAGATGATGATTAGGCATAGTATTCAGTCTGGTACATTTGATGATATTTCACTTGATGAACTACTGTAGCTGCTCTGACTAGCTCACTCAAAGAGTGGGCGTGTGAGAACAGGAGAAAATATGAAACAACTAGATTTAAAACAAATAGTAAAGAAATTAAATATATCCGTAAAAGAGTTTGCAGAGATAACAGAAGATAGTCCACAAGCGCTTAACTCTCTTAAAACGAGTAATCCTATTAAATATGAAGTTAACACACTTGGTATCACTGCTAAGAGTCTTAATCTTTCTTATGATGATTTGGTTTTAATGGCTAATATTAAAGAATCTGTAAAAAACAAGGATAGTTGTTAAAATCGCTAAATTATAAAGATATATTGCTAAATAGCTTGACTTTAGAAAGAATACTTGCTATAATTGTGTATATTCAAAGAAGTAGCAAAAGTAGGGAGCAAAGAGATGAGTAAGTTGGAACAAAATAAATCGGCTCAAAAGATTAAAAAAACCCTAAAAAAACTTGGTGTATCTATGAATATTAGAGTTAGTCAGGAAGTTGATTCCGAAACAATAGCAATTTATGTTTCAAATGGGAAATGGGAAGATACGGAAGATGGTTTTATAATAGTATTAGATGAAGCAGGAGATATTGAAAGGTTGTGTCATGAAGAATATACAACAATCATTGATAACCCTACGGAGTTTGAAATAGCAAAATTCATATTGAAGCAAGGGAGCAGGACATGAGTTTTATTAAGGGTGCTTGGGTAGTAGAAAAAAAGACAGGTAAAGTTAGAAGGTTGATTAGTGAGGAATCAAAAACTGATAAAAATTACTACAAGACAACTAGAGACCGCAATGATTATTTGTCTCTGATTGTAGAAAATGATTTTGAGGTTTGGACTCCAAAGAAAGACGACTATTGTTGGTTGTTTCTTGTGGGTCTAGTCCGTATTGTAGAAATAAATGAATATTCTGATTCTGAGCCAATTTATTCCGTTAGAGAAATTAATACATATCGAAAACATCACGATGTTATACTAAAGAGTTTAGAACCTTTTTTTGGCGAATTGCCATTGTATGAGCAAGACAAAAATAAACCCACAAAAAACTCAGGAGTGCAAAATGAAATATAAATTTTATATCATTGATGAAAAATTAGAAATTATAGATGGTTCAAACAATATGCTTGAGCTTAGAATTGCATGTCATAATATGAACATCAGAATTGGTGGAAACTGCAAAGTTGTTTCTATGGAAGAACTTAAGGAGACAAAAAAATGAATGGCTTAACCGAACTTCCACCTGCTGATAGTAAATATTCTGATGACATACCATCTTTTTCCGAAGTCATGGAAGCAGTATATAAAGATTTTGAAGTAAAAAATAAGCCAACATACGACTTTCTTTATGCCAACGAAGATGCTAATTTTGTAGAAAAATTACTAGAGTTTGCTAACGAAGTATCTGAGCTGGCAAATTTAAAAGAACATGAGCAAAAAATAATTGAAGATACTGGTTTTGAGTGGAAAAATGATACTGAATTTCCCCATTCAGATATTATTCTCTGTTCTTTTAATCAGACTGTTAATGGTGGGTACTCAGGCGATGATTACTCAGGATATGCGTATGTAAAACTTCCCAAAAGCGGGAAAGTTTTACAATTTGAATATAGCTGTTAATACACACTGTTACTGCTTTGATTAGCTCTCTCCAAGAGAGAGTGTATGAGAACAAAAAAAGGTAGAACATAGCAAAAACAGCACAAAATACAACTAAAAACTACTTGGCTTTACAAATTAAATTAGAGAGTGAAAAATAGTATAATATGTGTAAATTTAAAGATAAAGGGAATCATTATGGAAAACGAGACAATAAGATTAACAACAACTGTTGTTCAATTGCAACAAGAAAATAAAAGACTACGAACCCAAAGAAGCCTGTTGGTTTTTAGTGTTGTACTTCTAACATTTCTTTTTGCCTCACAACTATATTTTATAAGTGAGTACAAGAAGGTGATTCAAAAATGTAAAACTTCTGTTCCGGTGCATTCGATGATATTTACCTGATAATCTACTGAAACTGCCGTAAACAAAATTGAATTAAGGAAAAAAATATGACAATGAAAGGTTTGAAGAATAAAATGAAAAAACTTAACACTATGCAGAAAATTATATTAGGCGAATTAGGATTCTTATTAATATTTTGGATTTTCTTTTCTAAGCAGACTATTATTTGGATGAGTGCCAATGCTGTTGTGAACCCTTATCCATTTGAAATGAGTGAACTTGTCACACTACAATTAATTGTAACATCAGTTGTGATGCTGTACTTAACTGTCTTTGCTTTTCATAAAGATTTAGGACAGCAGTAACCCACTATTACTGCAAGCTAGTTACTCGTAAACAAAACAAGGAGTCCAAATGAGCATAACAAAAGAAACCTTAAGAGCTATAGATGATGCAAAAACAAGCACAATTACAATTTTATATGGCGATGGAGATACATCAAACGACTTTTATATAAAAGACACAATCTTGTTTGTAGAAACAATTATTAATGTGTTGAAAAAAATAAAAGAAGATGTTGATATTACAATGTTTAGAGATTTATGTGAATTGAACTTTGAAGCACTTTATATGCTTTTGAAAAAATATGAAATGTTGACACCAGATATTGAAGACTTAGAGAATTTTAACATGAGATATGTGTATTTTTTGAATTCACTAAAAAGCACTATTTACTGTAAATAACATACTGAAACTGGGTAAGGAAAGGTATATGAGTGAAAGAAAAATAGAAAATTGTCCATTGTGCCAAGAAGATGTGTCCATTAATATTAGTGAAGGTGGTGGAGATGAAACCCTTATGTACTCTGCATCATGTGAAAATTGTGGCATTTTAGCAGAAAACTTATCTTTCAATAGAGGAACTAGGAGTTCTGCTATTAGTGAATGGAATAGAGCAAAAAAAGCTTATGTTAAAATTGAAGAGTTAAAACAAAAAAATGATATTTCTTGGATTTTAAAAGCTCAAAAAAGACACTCAAACTGAAATAAGGAGATGAAATGCCAACAACAATAACACAAGCAGGTTGAAATCTACGAAATAAAAAAGGTTTATCTAGCAGCGCATCACTCCCTGCAAATGTGCATAGTAATTTAACATATTAAGCTCCAAAAGGATACACATGAACAAAACGATTGGCTTTTTGACTGTTTTGCTTATCACTTCATCATTGTCTGCTGATCTTACAAAAGCTGGGCCAGAACTAACTTTCAACGATCAAGACAGTGAAGACTATGGCTTTTATTTAGGTTTAAATGGATTTTCTGATAATACACCATCAATTGTGTTAACAGATCTATTCTGGGCCAAAAAGTGCACTACAAATGGAAATGGTTTCATGAAGTTTGGAAAAAAAGAAGCTGTAGGTGAGGAATATGGCAAAATGCTATACTATTCGACCCAAAATATGAACAATGCATATTCGGAAAGAATCAAGGAGATTCACAAACAATATTGCAATTGATGCTCGCTCAAGAGCATCTTTGCTATCTTCGCTATCTTCGCTCCAATAGCATTAATTGCAAAAGCCGTAAACTCTCACCAGGTTCATCATTGATGATCTTCGTGAGTGTTTAAAACACTCAACAGACTAAGGAGAACTAAAAATGAAAAAATCACTGATAGAAGATATTAAAAGTAAAATCGATAAGAAATGCAAAATAATAGTCGTTGGCGGAAAAGGGGAATCCAGCACAACAAAAACAGTTTTTACAAACAGATACAATGAGCAAATCGATGTTGATTGTTTTGAAGCTAGTAAAATGCCGGATACAATTGAAGTAACACACCAACAGAAAAAAAGACAGATCTGTCTTACAGAAGAGCAGTTTGGAGACAATATCGCAAGAACAGCTCTAATGTTAAAAGAAGCCCTTGATACACAAAACACAAAAGTGATGAAAGATATGATCAATATCCTGATAAGAGATATGAGGGAGTATTCTATACACAATTTTCACGGATCAAATAATCCATACTCCAAAATGCTTAAAAAACTCAATATGAAACATCTTTTATCGTTGTGTGAAAGTTGTATCAAGGAATACAACATCGAGAATATAGTCGGCAACAGTAAATTTCCATATTTTTTCGATACTAGTACTTGCAAGCAGTGTGGACAAAAAGGTGATGTATACATAGGATATAGAAAAGATTTGGATATACTAGGAATAAAAAATGAATCTTGATGAGAGAGAAGAAATAGATATTTGTTGCGAATGGCACACTGACTATGCCTGGATTTGCGACTGTGGAAAACGCAATGTTGAGGTGGAGAGGCGACTGGATTTGGAGGATGGTAGTAATCTTTTTTGCAACTCATGCAACAAAGAATACATTATTAATAAAACAAGCCTTAAACTCGAAGAAGCCAGAGATTAACACAAAAAAACTATGAGTTTTTGGCTCACAAACCAACACAGAAGGATTAGAAAATGGCAAATGGACTACCAAAAAAGGGGAATCTGAATCATGGATAACAAAAATCAAATTTATGATTGGCTAGTAATAAAACCTCTTAATGCGACTATTTATGTGAAATTAGTTTTTCTTTGGATTATTGTCGAAATAGCAGTAATAGTCTATAATGTGTATACT
>WFQD01000029.1 GCA_015487265.1 Sulfurimonas sp.
GTATAATCTCGCAATTATACTATAAAGGCTTTACAAATGATGAAAAAAGTATTACCCTTATCTTCGATTTTGTTTTTGAGATTTTTGGGGCTGTTTTTAGTTTTACCTGTGCTTTCTGTTTATGCACTCGATTTAGAGGGTGCTACACCTTTTCTTGTAGGTGTTGTTGTTGGGGGTTATGCTCTGACTCAAGCTGTGTTTCAAGTTCCTTTTGGAACTATGAGTGATAAGTTTGGACGTAAACCAACTATTCTTATTGGTTTACTTCTTTTCTTTGTTGGCTCACTTATTTCTGCATATTCGACTGACATTTATATGTTAATGTTTGGGCGTTTTTTACAAGGAGCTGGGGCTATTGGTTCTGTCATTCCTGCCATGATTGCCGATGTTGTTGAAGAAGAAGTACGCGGAAAAGCAATGGCGATGATGGGTGGCTTTATCGCTATTAGTTTTGCTGTTTCTATGACACTTGGACCTGTACTTGCCTCTTCTTTTGGTATAGACACCATCTTTTTAATCACAGCAGGTTTAGCACTGCTTTCTATTGTCATTCTCTTTACAAAAGTGCCTACTCCTCCAAAGATTAAACATATATACCATGGAAAAGTAACCACTATGGATATTTTAAAAGATAGCAATCTTTTAAATATGATTGTCATTAATGCAATGCAAAAAGGACTAATGACAATGGCGTTTGTGCTCATTCCTATTCTTTTGACTAAACCTGAATATGGCTTTAACTGGGAAAAATCCGACCTTTGGATGGCCTATGTTCCTGCAATGATAGCAGGATTTTTAGCAATGGCACCTGCAGCTATTTTAGGAGAGAAGAAAAATATTCCTAAACAAATCTTTTTATTCTCTATTGTGCTTTTCTTAGCTTCATTTCTCATTATGGGCTACACAACTTCAAGTACAGTTTTTGTTGTTGGCGTTGTTTTCTTTTTTATTGGGTTTAACATGATGGAGCCACTTGTGCAATCTATGATTAGTAAATTCGCACGTGTACACCAAAAAGGAGCAGCCCTTGGTATGTCAAACTCTGCTGCATATTTTTTCACTTTTTTAGGGGGAACTTTTGCAGGACTCTTTTTAGATATTAGCGATAGAGAAACACTTGTCAGCATCATAGCTGTTGTGATTGTTATTTGGCTTGTTTGGACGGCGATGAAACTGCAAAATCCTATAAAACATTCACACCTCTATATCAATCATGATGAAGTAGATATGGATAAATTAACAACACTTGAACATGAGCATATTGCAGAATGGTTTATTAATGAGACTGAAAATGTTGTTGTTATCAAATATGCAAGTGCCTCTATGAGTGAGGATGAGATTAAAGCGAAAATCGCTCAATAATATTTATCATGCATAGGCATGATAAATTCTAGTAATTCGAGTGAATTACTTTTTAGGGACTACATACATGTTGTAGTAACGTCCCTCAAATTTTGGTGGTTTTTCCATTACACCTATATCTTCAACCATAGGCCAAACACGTAAAAGTACATCTTTCCCTGCTTGTGGTGTCGCCATTTCACGACCACGTAAAAAGACTCTAAATTTCACATGAAAACCTTTTTCAAGAAATTCTCTTGCATGTTTTACTTTAAAGTTCATATCGTTTTCAGCAATTTTGACTGAGAGTTTAATCTCTTTGACAACAATCTTGACTTGATTTTTACGCTGTTCTTTGAGTTTTTTCTCTTCTTGGTATCTATATTTACCATAGTCCATGATTTTTGCAACAGGTGGTTTTGCATTTGGAGCGATGAGCACTAAATCTAATCCCAATTCATTTGCTTTTGTCATAGCTTCATCAGTAGAAACGATTCCTAATGATTCTGCTCCATCTACATTACATCGTAACTCTGCTACACGGATGTCATCATTCATGATGACGCGGTCTTTGTTTTTACTCAAAAATTTACCTCATTTACTTTAGTTTGTATAAGCTGAAGGAATTCCTCTTCGCTTAAAGTGTATTGCTCTCTAGTTCTTCTATCGCGAATTGCTACAGTTTTGTTCTCTATCTCTTCATCCCCAAGGACAACTATCATAGGAACACGTGTTTTTTCTGCTACTCTAATTCTTTTGTTTAAAGAATCATTCTTCCCATATATTTCACTATCGGCATTTATGTCAATAAGTTTATCTGATAAAAGCTTAGCATATTCTTTATGTGACTCTGCAACTGGAACAATTGCCACCTGTGTAGGAGCAATAAACATAGGAAATTCTCCAGCATAGTGCTCAGTTAAGATTCCAATAAAACGTTCAAATGAACCTAAAATAGCACGGTGAATCATCACAGGCTGAATTTTATCATTCTCTTCGCCATTGTATTCAAGCCCAAAACGCTCAGGAAGATTATTATCTAACTGTACTGTTCCACATTGCCACTCACGCCCAATAGCATCAAGAATTTTAATATCTATTTTAGGACCATAAAAAGCACCACCACCCTCATCTATCGTATAAGGAAGGTTATGTGCTTCCATCGCTGCAATAAGAGCTGCTTCTGATTTTTCCCAAACTTCTGCATCGCCTACTGCTTTTTCTGGTTTCGTACTTATCATCATTTTGTACTCAAAATTGAAAGTACTCATGATTTTATCAACAAAATCCACAACTTCAATGATTTGCTCTTCAATTTGATCAACAGTACAGAAAATATGTGCATCATCTTGTGTAAATTCACGCACTCTAAAAAGACCATGCAAAGCACCTGTCAATTCATGGCGATGGACAACACCATACTCAAAATACTTCAATGGCAAATCACGATACGAGTGTAACTCATCTTCATATACCTTAATGTGCCCAACACAGTTCATTGGTTTTACACCAAATTCTAACTCATCAATGTTTGTAAAGTACATATTTTCACCGTAATTTTGGTAATGTCCTGATGTTTTCCACAAATCACTTCTTAGCATTTCAGGTCCACGCACAGGCTCATACCCGCGTTTACGATGGGCTTTAAAAAGAAGCGACTCTAAACGTGAACGCAAACGCCCACCAGCAGGTAACCAAATAGCAAATCCAGCTCCAACTTCTTCACGGAAAGTAAAAAGTTTCAACTCGTTTCCAAGTTTTCTATGGTCACGTTTTTCAGCTTCACGCAGCATATCCATATGCTCTTTTAAAGCCTCTTTTGTTGCAAATGCTATACCATATATACGGGTAAGCATCTCATTTTTCGAGTCTCCACCTAAATAAGCCCCAGACACTTTTGTAAGTTTAAAGTAGCGAATCAAACCAATAGAAGGTAAATGTGGCCCACGACAAAGGTCCTCAAACTCTCCTTGCTTATAAATGCTTACAGTATCAGATGGAATTCGCTCCATCACGGCAAGTTTTAAATGATCATCTTTAAATTTCTCTTTTGCCTCGTCCATTGAAATTTCATATTTTTCAATTTTGTACTTTTTCTTTGCAAACGAGAGCATCTGTTTTTCTATTTTCTTAAGGTCACCCTCACCCACTTCTGACTCTGTTTTAAAGTCATAGTAAAAACCTTCTTTGACTGTTGGCCCTACATAAAACTCTGCATCAGGGTAAAGCGATTTTATCGCTTGTGCCATCAAGTGCGCTGTAGAGTGACGAAGCACATCAAGTGCTTCAGGAGAGTTGTCTAACTCTATCGCCTCACCCTCAATGCCTCGCTCCTCTGCTGTTACTAAGTCTACTATTTCATCGTTATATTTTATTGCTATTGCACTCAAAAAATTTCCTCTCTTATAATTCTGTTTTTAGCACAGCACCATTGGATGCATTTGATACTAAAAGTTGGTAGCGTTTGAGCCATTTTGATTTTACTTCATTTTTATATGGTTTATAAGCCGCTTTTCTTTTTGCGATAATCTCTTCACTTACATTGAGTTGTAAAATATGTTTATCAACATCAAGTTCTATTTCATCACCATCTTCAATGAGAGCAATAAGTCCACCCTCAGCAGCTTCAGGAGAAACATGCCCTATAGAAGCCCCCTTTGTTGCTCCTGAAAAACGTCCATCAGTAATGAGAGCTACAGATTCACCAAGCCCCATCCCTTGAATAAGTGCTGTAGGAGCAAGCATCTCTTGCATACCAGGTCCCCCTTTAGGGCCTTCGTAACGGATGACAACAACATCACCAGCTTTTACTTTTTTACCCATAATCCCAGCCAATGCTTCTGGTTGTGAGTTAAAACAGATTGCAGAGCCTTTAAATGCTCTCATACTTGGTGCGATACCTGCACTTTTCACAACCGCACCCTCGAGAGCTAAATTTCCAAAAAGAATAGAGAGTCCACCCACTTGAGAGTAAGCATTTTCATTTGTATGAATAATGGAAGTATCTTTTATCTTCGCATCTTTGACTCGCTCTTCAAGTGTTTCACCCGTAATCATCAGAGCATCCATCTCAAGAAGTTCGCCTCTACGACTTACCTCTTTTATAACGGCGTTTACTCCACCTGCATCATCTATATCTTTCATATGAACAGTTGTAAGTGATGGAGAGATTTTAGCAATATGGGCTACTTTTTCTGCTATAGCATTAATATTTTCTATTTTAAAATCAACATCCGCTTCTTTTGCAATTGCGAGCATATGCAATACTGTATTTGAACTTCCACCCATTGCCATATCTACAACAAAAGCATTATGTACAGCTTTTTCATTTACAATGTTTTTAAAATTATACTTTGTATTATCTTCCATTTTTGCAAGTTCTACAATGCGACGAGCAGCGGTTTTTACCATCTCAATTCTTTGAGGAGTCATGGCAAGGACTGTTCCATTACCTGGAAGGGCTATCCCCATGGCTTCACATAAAGTGTTCATAGAATTCGCTGTAAACATACCAGAGCAAGAGCCACCTGAAGGGCAAGCTTCACACTCTATTTCATATAACTCTTCTTCACTCATTTTTCCATCATTAAACTTTCCAACCGCTTCAAACGCCGTCGCAAGGTCAATAGCTGTTCCATCTTTTTTATGTCCCGCTGGCATTGGTCCACCTGAAACAAAAATAGTAGGTACATTCACACGCAATGACCCCATAATCATACCAGGAACAATTTTGTCACAATTAGGAATACAGATCATAGCATCTAACTTATGTGCATTCATAACGGTTTCCATGGAATCTGCAATAATTTCACGAGAAGGAAGGGAATAAAGCATGCCATCATGCCCCATCGCAATTCCATCATCTACACCAATAGTGTTAAAGACAAAAGGTACCCCCCCTGCTTCACGAATGGCTTCTTTGACTATTTCTCCATACTCATGCAAAAAGAAATGCCCAGGAATAATGTCAATATAACTGTTGGCAATACCAATAAACGGCTTGTCAAAATCTTCATCTTTTAAACCCGTCGCACGCAGTAATGAACGGTGAGGTGCTTTGTCAAAGCCCTTTTTGATAATATCACTTCTCATAATTTTTCCTAGTATATAGTTTACATCTTTAAATATAAATGCGATTATACCACTTTTTTTACAATTTAGCCTAAAAACTCTTTACAAATAAAAAACAATCGGCTATAATTCCACCTCACTTACAAAGTATGTAAGAGTTTATGCGGGAATAGCTCAGTGGTAGAGCACAACCTTGCCAAGGTTGGGGTCGCGAGTTCGAACCTCGTTTCCCGCTCCATTTTAAATTGTTAACTGTGAAATCACTCACGATGCCCGGGTGGCGAAATTGGTAGACGCAGGGGACTTAAAATCCCCCGGTAGCAATACTGTGCCGGTTCGAGTCCGGCCCCGGGCACCATGATAAAAATTGTAACTGGTGCCATCGCCAAGTGGTAAGGCCGCAGCCTGCAAAGCTGCTATCCCCAGTTCAAATCTGGGTGGCACCTCCAGTTATAATTTATATTATAATACACGTGGATCTTTGGCAGAGTTGGTCGAATGCACCGGTCTTGAAAACCGGCGAGGGTCACACCTCCCAGAGTTCGAATCTCTGAGGGTCCACCACTTATCATCTATAACTCCCTAAGAAACTTACCTACAGATACTTTTACAATAACTAATACTTATGTTGATGTTTGCATACTCGCTGCTTGTATGCACAAAAATTATTATATTTATGGACTTTTTTGAATCTTTTATCCACTAAGAGCATTGAGAGATATAGAAATATTTTTTTCAAATAACTTCTGTATAATACCAAATATGAGAAATTTTACTAATCCTTTTGAGGTAAGATAATGAAGTCTATTATGTTCGTATGCTTAGGAAATATTTGTCGTTCTCCTATTGCAGAGGGTTGTGCAAAAAAACTTGCGAAAGAGAAATCTCTTGATATAGTTATTGCTTCATCAGGTACAAGCTCTTGGCATGTAGGTGAAGCTCCTTGTGCTAACTCTATAAAAGTATGTAAATCCCATAATGTAGATATAGCTAATTACCAAGCTTCTCAAATTAGCGAACAAGATATTTTAGAATATGACTTACTTATAGCCTTAGATGAAAATAATTTCAATGACTTAAAAGACTTAGGTGCAAAAAAAGTTGTCAAGCTTGGAATGTATGGTTACAACTCTGCAGATGTACCTGACCCTTATTTTTTTAATGGATTTGAAGGGTTTGAGAAAGTGTTTGGTATGATTGAGGAGTGTGTGTGGAATTTGTTTGAAAAAGAGTTCTAAGAAAAGTTGATTGGTGGAGACGTGCGGAATCGAACCGCAGTCCTAAAACTGACTATCTACAACGTCTACATGCTTAGAGAAGTTGTTAAAATCTCATCTTGCTTCACACAACTTGCAAAGCTACACAAGACCAGCCTCGAGAATTCATAAAGAGCTGAGACAAACTCTTTATATATCTACATAGGGGTTATACTTCGAATCCTATTTATCTAGAGTCCATAGGTGAAGCAGCCCGTCCTCGTAACGAGGGGGTAAAACTTAAGCTACTGCTAAAGCTGGGCGATAATTTGTGTTGTTTGCGTTTAAGCAATTGTGAGCCGTGTAACGGAAATGCTCAGTCCGGCATGCAGTCATAGACTATCAGCTCCAGTCGAAGCCAAGTCGTCCCCATAGTTGAAATTATAGCAAATAATTAAGATGCTTTGTTAAATAAGTTCTTCCGTAGGCTATTTTTTCTTCAGACAAGGCGGAGATGAACGAAGCAAACTTTTGTTTGTAAGTTTATCGACAACGAAGTATGAAGGAAAAAGAGTCAATGGAAGTGGTGGCCAATCTCGGAATCGAACCAAGGACACACTGATTTTCAGTCAGTTGCTCTACCGACTGAGCTAATTGGCCACGGTAATGTTTGTAAAGTCTTTAAAAGAGTGGTGGCCAATCTCGGAATCGAACCAAGGACACACTGATTTTCAGTCAGTTGCTCTACCGACTGAGCTAATTGGCCATCTTTTAAAGAGCGAAATTATAGCCACTATGTACTGAAAGTAAACTTATGCTATCGAATTTTAAGACTTATAATAAGTGCTAGAATGTTAGAAAGCACAGCAATAATCCAAAAACGCACAATAATTTTATTCTCTGCCCAATTTTTCATCTCAAAATGGTGATGGATAGGGGCCATAAGAAAAACACGTTTTTTGCGAAGTTTATAACTTCCTACTTGTAAAATCACAGATAGTGTTTCAATCACAAAAATTGAGCCAATAAGTAAAAGTAAAATTTCACTTTTACTTATAATTGCCAAATATCCTAAAAATGCCCCCACAGTTAGCGAACCGCTATCTCCCATAAATACTTCTGCCGGGTGGCAGTTGTACCATAAAAAACCAGTCAATGCGCCAACAAGAGCACTGGCAATAATCACAACTTCTCCCACTTGAAAATTTGGCATCAACAAATATGCGCTCAGTTTAGCATTTCCTATAATATAAATAATAATAGCAAAACTCGAAAGTGCAGTAATAGAAGGAACAGTTGCAAGCCCATCAAGCCCATCTGTAAGATTAACAGCATTTGATGCTGAAATAATCACAAGTACCCATAGGGCAATCGCGAATATTCCCATATCAAACAAAGGTGATTTTAAAAAGGGAATATAAAGTTCTGTGTTGAAATCAGTAAAAAGACACAAATATGCAGCAATAATGAGTGCTGACACTATTTGCAACAAAAGTTTCGTTCTTGCCTTAAAACCTGCAAGGTTCTCATTTTTTTTGATTTTTGCATAATCATCTTGAAAACCAATAAGTGTAAAAAGCACAAGTGTGAGTAATCCTCCTAATGCAAAAAGATTACTTAATTTTATTGTCAGCAAAGAAGCTACAATGCTTGCCCCTATAAAAACAACACCACCCATTGTAGGTGTAGAGACTTTTTCTTGATGTCTTTGTGGTGCCCAATGGTTAATAGGTTGCACACTTGATGTTTTCTGAGCCCACTGAATAAACTTTGGGAGTAAAAAAAGTGTCAAAAAAAGCGCGATAAAAAAAGAAAAACCTGAACGAATAGTAATGTAGCCTAAAATATTAATGTCAAAATATTCGTGTAAATAATAAAGCAAAGAGAATCCTAGTAAATTTTGTTTATGTATTATAGTAGATAGATGCTTATTATCCAATTTATTGTATACTTTTTACAAAATAACGACGAGGAAAAAAAGTTTTGAAGAAAAAAGCAATTTTAGTGATTACAGATGGCATAGGCTACTCAACAAAACAAGAGTATAATGCTTTTTATAATGCAAAAAAACCGACATATGACAAACTTTTTGCAACGGTCCCCCATTCACTTATAGATACTTTTGGTTTAAGTGTAGGTTTGCCTGAGGGGCAGATGGGAAACTCTGAAGTGGGACACATGAGTATAGGAAGTGGACGTGTTTTGTACCAAGATTTGGTGAAAATCTCTTTAGCTCTTTCTGAAAATACTTTAGAAAAAAATGCAATTTTACAAGAACTTTTAAAAAAATCAGACCGATTACACCTCATAGGGCTTCTCAGTGATGGCGGTGTCCATTCACATATTGACCATTTTATGGGTTTAGCAGATATTGCAGCAAAGTTAGGAAAAAAGGTTTTTTTACATCTCATTACTGATGGACGTGATGTTTCGCCAACTTCAGCACAAAAATATTTAGAACAAGTACAAAAACACTTAAATGAAAATGTAAGCATTGCATCTTTGTCAGGGCGTTTTTATGCAATGGATAGAGATAATCGTTGGGAAAGAATCAAACGAGGTTACGATGCTATAGTAAATGCAATACCAAAATCTGATTACAATCCTATAGCACACATTGGACACTCCTATTCACTTGGCGAAACAGATGAGTTTATAGAACCTGTTGCATTTGATGGTTATGAAGGTATGCAAGATGGAGACAGTGTTTTAACCATCAACTTTAGAAGCGATAGAATGCGTGAAATGGTAACAGCATTGGGTGCCTCAAATTTTGATGCATTTTCTCGTCCAAATATCACCCTTAACCTTGCTACAATGACTGAATATGACAAAAGTTTTTCTTATCCTGTACTCTTTAAAAAAGATGCACCAAAAAATACACTTGCAGAAGTGATAGCAAACGCAGGACTACGACAACTACACACTGCTGAAACAGAAAAGTATGCCCATGTTACTTTTTTCTTAAATGGGGGTATTGACGAACCTTATAAGAATGAAACACGAGTGCTCATCCCCTCTCCTAATGTAAAAACATACGATATGCAGCCCGAAATGAGTTGTGAAGCAGTTGGAGAAGCGGTCTTAAATGCTATGGATGATGCCTATGATTTTATAGTTGTAAACTTTGCAAATGGTGATATGGTAGGGCACACCGGAGATTTTGAAGCAGCAAAACTCGCTGTGAGTGCAGTTGATGCACAACTTGGTAAAATTTGGCAAAAAGCACAAGAGCAAGAGTATGCCTTTGTGCTTACTTCTGATCATGGAAATTGTGAAGAGATGAAAGATGAAGCGGGCAATGTCTTAACAAATCACACTGTGGGTAAAGTATGGTGTTTTGTCGATGCCAAAGGTGTTGAACATGTTGAGAGTGGTGGTTTAAACAATATCGCCCCAACAGTTTTACAACTAATGAATATAGAAATACCATCAGAGATGGATCATAGTTTAATTTAACAGAAGGAAATGAATTTTGAAATTTAGTGGAAAAAATGTCTTAGTTACAGGTTCAAGTCGTGGTATTGGTGCAGAGATTGCAAAAACTTTAGCAGGTTTTGGTTTAAAAGTATGGATTAACTACAGAAGTGGAGCAGCAGAAGCAGATGCTATTAAAGAGGCTATAGAAGCAACAGGTGGCAATGCCGCTGTGATTGGTTTTGATGTCAGTAATGAAGCTGCGTTTGTAGATGCCATCAAGACAATCATTTCAAGCGATGGAGAGCTCTCTTACCTTGTTAATAATGCCGGCATAACAAATGACAAGCTTGCACTTCGTATGAAAACAGAAGATTTTATGTCTGTCATTAATGCCAACTTAACCTCTACATTTATTGGAAGTCGTGAGTTTTTTAAAGCAGCACGTAAAAAGAAATTTGGTTCAGTGGTCAATATTGCCTCTATCGTTGGTGAAACTGGAAACGCAGGACAAACAAACTATACAGCAAGTAAAGGTGGTGTAATTGCAATGACAAAATCTTTTGCAATTGAAGCCGCAACAAGTGGCATCCGATATAATAGCCTTACTCCTGGATTTATCGCCACAGAGATGACAGAAGTTCTCAGTGATGAAGTCAAAGATGGCATCAATGCAAAAATACCAATGAACAGAATGGGACAAGCACGTGAAATCGCTGAAGCTACAGCATTTTTACTCTCAGATCATGCAAGTTATATTACGGGTGAGACACTCAAAGTAAATGGCGGAATGAATATGGCATAAAAGAATCTTAATTTTTTTATAATTTAAGATATATATGTTATAATTTCAGGATTTTAAACTTAAACACAGGAGCTATAATGGCACTAATTGATGATATTAAAGAAGTAGTTGTAGAACAGTTAAGCGTAAGCGCTGATGAAGTAAAAGAAGATGCGAAATTCGTAGAAGATTTAGGTGCTGATAGCCTAGATGTTGTTGAATTAGTAATGGCTCTTGAAGAAAAATTCGACATCGAAATTCCAGATGACGAAGCGGAAAAAATCGCTACTGTAGCGGATGTAGTTGCTTACGTAGAAAGCAAATAGTTCTAAAACACATGTTATTTAGAAGGGCTTTTTCAAGCTTCTTCTAAATTTTTTCAAATACTTTTAATAGTCAATAGTTTTTTGTTGATTTTTAAAAGTATTTTATATTTTATGGAGATAAGATGAGAAGAGTAGTAGTAACCGGTATAGGAATGATAAACTCAGTAGGAAACGATAAA
>WFQD01000030.1 GCA_015487265.1 Sulfurimonas sp.
AGTACGGCGCACGTCTTTTAGAAGAGACGAAATTCACACCGAACAAAGAGTTCAACGCACTGCTGGCGTCAATGGATGAAGAGCCGCTTAAAGATGTCTCAACAGCCCAACAGCTCGTTGCACGAAAAAGCTTTACGGTTGAGAAGATGCTCAAATTGCTTCCGGAACTTGAGAAGTTCGATGACTACATCAAAGAGGAGATACTTGTGGAGGGAAAATATGCCCGCTACATCGACAAACAATCCCAAGAAATCGAGCGTATGAAAAAATACCTCAAAGTGAAGATTCCTGAAGGTGTCGATTTTACAAGTGTCAGCGGACTCTCAAAAGAGGTTCAAGAGAAGCTCGCAGAGTTCAATCCACCTACCCTGCAGGCGGCTATGAATATTTCTGGCATTACTCCTGCAGCTATCGAGATACTACATATTTACATAAAAATGGCTGCAAGATCCAATAAAGTTTGAGAATATATATACTGTTTGAAGCAGACTAAGAAAATAATGTACATTGTAAAATTAAAAAAGGATATGAGACGATTATTATTGATGTCTTAATTACGGCAACTTTTCGATAGAGTGATGTGTATGTCGAATTTTGAGAGTTTGAAAATTCATCAAGAAGTGTATCAAGTATATGGGTAATCTTTTCAAAGATCTCAATAAACCAGGCAATGTTTGATAGATTTTTGTAACATTAAATAGATGAAAAAATGGATATTCTAAACATGAAAGAAACGATGTATTTGGGAATGAAGATTTCGTTGGGTGGGAGTATTCGGAATAATTATTAAGCTATAATCGTGACACATATATTTGTAAAAGTCATAGATAGGCTATAATACGGTAATGGATTCAAAAACGGCTCGGAAAATTAAAAATAAGAATACTCAAATAGAGCGCTTATTAGCAAAAGCAATGTGGGCGGAAGGTTTGAGGTATAGAAAAAATTGTAAAGATATTTTCGGTAAACCTGATTTTTGTTTTAAAGGTAAGAGAATAGCAATTTTTTGCGATAGTGAGTTCTGGCACGGTAAAAAGTTTCTTGAGGGTGAAAAGTTTAAAACAAATACCGATTTTTGGGAAGAAAAAATTAAGCGTAACATTGAGCGAGATAAAGAAGTAAATGAAAAGTTAAGAAAAGAAGGATGGATAGTGCTTAGGTTTTGGGGGAAAGAGATTGAAAAGAAAATTGACGAGTGTTTAAGTAAAGTATTGAAACATATTAAAAAGGACACTTAATGAGTAATAAATTGAAAATGACTTTTGATCCGAGAACTATAGAACATCTTGGTATAAAAATGTATTCTACTTTACCGCCTGCCATTGCCGAATTGATTGCAAATGCCTATGATGCTTGTGCGAGTGAAGCGATAGTTAAACTTTCAGATAATCCGAAAAAAATAGAGGTAATTGACAACGGAACCGGTATGACTTTCAATGAAGTTAATGAATACTTTTTGAAAATAGGGAGGAACAGAAGAATTGAATCTCAAGAAACACCTTGCGAGAGATTTCCTACCGGTAAAAAAGGTCTTGGTAAACTCGCTTTGTTTGGAATTGGAAAAAAAATAGAAGTTATAACTAAAAAAGATGAAGAAAAAATTCGTTTTGTGATGGATTGGGACAAAATTATGTCTACAGAAGGGGAATACGAACCTAAGTTTGACATTAAACAATGTTCTAAAGATGACTGCGGAACCACCATTATTGTACATGACTTAAAAAGAAAAACAGGTTTTGAATTGGAGCCACTTGCCATTTCTATTGCAAAACTTTTCAATTTTAATGATGAAAACTTTCACATAAAATTAATATTGAATGATGATAAAGAGATTGAAATTGATAGGGATTTAAAATTCAAAAATATTACAAAGCAATTTAGGTGGACTGTTTTGGATGACATAAAAAAACTTTTAAACGATGAAAATTATGAACATTTTAATGATGTCAAAGGGACACTATTTACATCAGAAAAACCTTTAAGACCCGGTTTAAGAGGAGTTACTCTGTATGCAGACGGTAGAATGGTTAACCTACCGGAGTTTTTCGGAGTATCGGAATCTAGCCATTTTTTCTCTTATTTGACAGGTTATTTGGATATTGATTTTGTTGATAAATGGGAAGAAGATGTTATTTCAACAGATAGACAATCGTTAGATTGGGATCATGAAAAGCTTCAAGCACTAAGAGCATTCTTGCAAAGAGTGATTATGGCTGTATCTAAAGATTGGAGAGAAAGGAGAAAAGAAAAAAAAGAGAAAGAAGTTCAAGAATCTACAGGAATCGATTTTAAAAATTGGCTAGATAAAACACCGAAAGATATTCGAGAGAAATTGAACACCGTTATATCTTCAATATCTGATAAAGATGTGGAAATGCCGGTTGAAAAACAAAAAGAAGTCGTAGAAACAATTCATGAACTGGTGCCGGAATATCCTTATTATCATTGGAGACATCTGCACGAATCGATTAAAGGAGTATCAAAAGAAGATTATCAAAGGGCAGATTATTTAAGAGCAGCAACGGAAGCGGCAAAGAAATACGAGAATATTGTTAAGGATTTATCTGGGGAGCATTCCATAACAGGTCAAACGCTAATGATGAAATCATTTGGAAAAGAAGAAATTAAACCTGTTCACATTACAAACTGTGTTACCGAAACTGATAAAATATTGAGGAAGGACAAAAATTCATGTCTGCTGGAATTGTAAGTGGTTACAGAAATCCCACATCGCATGAAACAAAAGAAGATATATATCCAAAGGTTTTTAGTGATATGGATTGCTTAGATATTCTTAGTACGATTTCTTATTTATTAAATAAATTAGATCAAAGAATAAAACCACCGATAGACAGTAGCGAAGAATCTGAATCTTAATTATGCGTCCAAAGCTTGTTTTATCATCTCCGCCTGCTTCTTAATATAAGCCGGAGGCAAAGCATTACCGATCATCAATGCAATCTTATCGCGTGCGATATCGGTGGGAAATTTGTAATCTTTTGGAAAGGTTTGTAAAAGTGCGGCTTCACGGAGTGTGATAGCTCTATTTTCTTCAGGGTGTAAAAAACGACCTTTTGACGGATTGATACAGCCACCCGTTATAGTCGGTGCTACATCGTTCCATTTCATACGACCGTAAACATCGCGAAAGCCGTTTGGATATTTTAAATGGCAAGGTAGCCAGTATTTTTTCGGTAAGTCTTTTCTACTGCCTCCGTTTTTTGGAATAAGTGAAATCATTTTTTTGACTTTTTCGGTTCTCTTAACGGGATAATCATGTAGCGGATCATTCCCCGTTCCCGGTGTATGTAAATCGTTAATAGTCTTTTTTACCGTCGTTTTACTTTTACTTTTTGAAGCAAAAGGGATTTTTTGCCCACGACCACTCATCAAAATCATCCGTTTTCGTCTCTGTGGTA
>WFQD01000031.1 GCA_015487265.1 Sulfurimonas sp.
GTATATAGCATATCTCTTTAAACATACTTTTTTAAAAGAAATATACTCAAAAAAAAGGAGAAAAAACAATGATGACTTTTAGAGAAAGAAACAGCGGCAGAGTACAAAGACTCTTAGAGAGAGATCCACTTAACACAAGAGCAGTCATTGCAAATGCAATGGAAACCAAAAGAATAGCAAGCAAACTTGTTATCCTGGATAGAATTTTTAACTCTGTTAGACAACAAATGGGATTTAAGATACCTTTTAAAGATGCTGAAAACATATTAAAGCAGTTTGAGTCTATAGAAAAAGCTATGGATAAAATAATAGATGATGCAACGGAAAAAGGAGTCATAAGACCAAGAGAAGTTAGACTCAAAGAGGTTAAAGAAGAGATTGTAAAAATGCTCAAAGATGGTTCTACTGTTGAAGATATTGTTGCTAAATATAAAATCACTCAGGAAAAGGCAAACGGCTGGCTCTATACTATATACAAAGAGATGCCAGAATTAAAACCGCAACCGCCTGAAGACGATAAAAAAGCAAAAGAGTAGAGTCAAAAGATAAATAACAAAGCAAACTAAAAAGATAAAAGGAATGTGGTTACTATGTGTGGATTAGATGCTGAAACGGGGGGAGTTAAATGTTTGTAGCTTTAAATAGAGTAGTAAACAATAGAGAAAGATATTATCATATCTCTATATTTATTACTCTATTTGGAGACTTTTGCATCGAAAGAAGATACGGTGCTGTAAAAAACAAAAAGCCTACAAGAGTAATTAAAGAGTATTGCAACTCTTTAGTAGAGGCTAAAAAGCACTATCAAAAATTATTCAATGCAAAAATATCCAAAGGATACAAAGTAACAAAAACATTTAACAAGATATAGTCTGCTCTGCATAGAGATATGCAGCTGCTACTTTAGGTAGCGGGACAAGAAGTTGTGCTCTTGTTTGAACATATAGGTTATAGTTACCAAAACAATAAAAAAATTTAAAATAGTTGACTTAAATGTCCTACCCTACAAGGGGATATATTCTATCCCCTTGGGGGATAGGTATGTCTCCTTTAAAAACAAAGGAGATCGTTGTGAAATACAAAAGATTTTTGGTAAAGCTACGGCTTGCCTATAATGACCCTGCAAATGTCAGGGATTTTGGCTTGGGAATATTTGTTAATGCCATATACAGCATTGCAAATAGTGGCGTTAATTTATGTAAAATAGCTTTAGCTATCGGTAGTTTTTATGTTATAATAACTGCTAATTACAAATTAAGAAAGGAAAAGTGATGGACGGTAGTACATTGTTTTTAATGGTGATGACTATTATCGGAATTATCTGGGTCAACACTATAAAAACAAAACACAATAAATACAAAAAACTTTAAAAGTGTATGCAACCTTTTGCAATATAACTTTTTAAGTTACTCTTTCACAAATATAAACTCTCAAAGATACCTTTGTCGATATATTTTTAGATATATCTTGAAAAAGGGATACTGGTATTTTAAATATTAACAAAAATTCAAAAAGCATGGCTATATTTTCTTTGACGAAGAGGATTGCTGCCTAAATCTTTGGCTGAAAAGCTAGAAAGGAGGAAATGGTCATGCCCATGGACAAGGTTGTGTTAATAACCGTTCTGTTGACGCTAATAGCGACGAAAGCCTATTAGAACAGGAACTGTGTCAGTAGAGTGGCAGCTCTACTGACTACAAAACACAACCTAAATCCAATTTTTTGAATTATATCAAAAAAAATCAAAGGTTGCAAGTGTGCACCTCTGATAAAAATAGTTTGCTCTAAGAGCCTGCCTCGGAGGGGATATACTTCTGTCCCCTTGGGGATAGGTGTATCTCCTTTAAATTTTGAAGGAGAAGAAAATGGAAACATGGTTTTATGTTTTTTATTTTGTAATGCTATATTCTATCTACAAGACAAACTCCTTAATACTCCTAAAAAATTACTTTATGAATAAAAGCGTTCTAATTATATTAGAAATGCTTGGCAAAGTAGTTTGGGGTATTGGTGTATCAGTTGCAGGTGCTTTTATTTCTGAAATACTTTCTTATGCCGTATTTTTCTCTCCGGGCTTTTGGCTTGGTGTTGCATTGATAGTCATAGGAGTATACATTGAGGTAAAAGCTTCAAATCTGTCAAAAATAATAGATACATAAAAGGAGGTGTAATGGAATTTATGGTAGTAGGATTAACAGTTTTGTTAATCATAGTTTATTGCTTAAATAAGGCAGATAAGGAAATACAACAGAGTTTAAAATCCAAAAATTAGGATTTTTTATATCTGATTTCTGCGGATGATTTATTTAGAGCAAAAGCAATTAGAAACAACATAGTTAAAATCGTGAGTGTAATTGCATATTGCATATTAACTCCTTTTTTATTATATTGTACAAAAATACTACAAAAATATCAACATTGTTGATATTAAGCAGTCGTAAAAACAAACCCTACAAGGGGATATATTCTATCCCCTTGGGGGATAGGTGTATCTCCTTTAAAATTTAAAAGGAGGCACAATGTGTTTAAAAAAATTATAGAAAAAAACTTCCGCCAAGCCTTAAAACAAGACACTGAACTATCACTTGGTGATAGAAGTAAATATATCGGAGCTTCCGATATATCAGGCTGTCTTAGAAAGGCTTACCTCTCTAAAACTCAAGAAGTTGTTCATTCAATGAAACAACTAATTGTCTTCGAAAGAGGACATTTGGTGGAAGATATGGCAAGAAAAATGCTAACCTGTCATGACGGAGAATGGGAACTAAAAGAGCAAGTTGAAATCTCTTCAGCTGCATCAAACGGTTTTCCCTTAAAACCCCACTTAGACTTTGTAATCTACAACAAAAAAGCAAAACGATGCTCTGTTGTAGAAGTAAAATCATCCAGCGAAATGGATGAGCCATATGAGAGTTATGTCTTGCAGATACAGCTCCAAATGGCGTTATTGCAAAAAAAGTGCGGACCGACATGGAAAGTTAACGGAAAGATACTTGTTATTGATCCGATGACCGGTTGGTATGAAGTGTTTGAGGTATTTCAGATTAATGCTTTGCAAAAAATAGCTTTTGAGAGAGTAGAAACTCTTGCCAAGGCTATAGTTAGCAAACAATGTCCTGATGGCGAAGAGCAACTTTATTGCTCTAAATGTCCATTCAAGGGAGATTGTCCTGCTATCACAAAAGGTATTGTCGAAGAAATACCGAAAGATGTAAAAAGTGTTGTCAAAAAAGTCGCTGCTCTCAGCGATGCCGAAAAACTTATTAAAAGACAAAAAGAGCTTTTGAAAGAGTTTTTGGAAGCCACTAACAAAAAAGGTGTCAAATCTGATGATTACACTATTAAGCTTATTAGTGTTGAGGGCAAAGATGGAGTAGACATAAATAAATTAAAAAAAGAGTTGCCTGATGTTTATGAAAAATATTATAGACGAGAAAAGGGTTACTCTTATGTTAAAATTATATGAAAGGAGTGCTATTGAGTAAGCTAGACAGGCTTAAAGAAGAAGCAGTAGAACTAAGAACATTCATGTTTTTTGTTCTTGGTGCAATTTTGATGCTATTTGGTGGTTTAGGCAGTTTGTATTTAAGGTTCATATCCTCTAATAGTCCTTTAATTACGATAGGAATATTTGTTCTCTTGATGTTGTTGCTTATATTAGGTATAATTCATTTAAGATATAAAGACAAATATGATCGCAAATTGGACGAATTAGAAAAGGAGGAAGAATAATGGATACTTTACAAATTGTTAATCTATCCCTTTTTATAGTATCAGCAATTGCTTTTGCTGCCTTCTTCTATAT